>WGBJ01000145.1 GCA_015494385.1 Marinosulfonomonas sp. | reverse complement strand
CTTTTGATCTTCTTTCTACCCGGTGTACTCTCGAATTTCATGAAGGCCTTCAAGATCGATTATACAGCTGTTGACGTGAAGGCCGCCATGGAAACCGGTGGTATGATGGGCATGGGCCGGATGCGATCCATGTTTGGAATGGGAGAGTTTGAAATGCTAATTCCCGGACCAATTGCAATGACGGTGGGCCTGATCTCATTTGTGGTTGGAATTTGGGCCTTGATTGAACTGGGGTTCCTGAAAGGCACAACAGGCGAAAACAGCTATGGACCTGATCCGCTGGGCTAAAGCATTTCGACTTAAATTTGCATCACCCTGTTCCCCGAACGCATTTGCTGACGCAAACACTGCCCCGGGGATCAGGGTGATGCTTTGTTTCAAAGAAAAGTCGAAACGCTATAGGTGTATTATCGTTTGAAACGACAAAGGGCGCGTCCAGACAGACGCGCCCTTTTGCTTCTTTGCCCGTGGCTAAGTCCGTTTCTTGCCCATCGGTTTAGATGTCTTTTTCTTGCCGGATGGTTTGGCGAACTTGCCCTTGCCGCTGTCTTTGTGGCGTGGTTTGCGTGCCCCGCCCCGGTCATTGGCGCCTAAATTCTTCGGCCGTGGCTTACCGCCTTTGCGTTTGGGCATCGCATCTGCTTCGCCCCCGAATTTCGGCGCAAAATCAGACTTGGGCGCCTCTTTGTGGCGTGGCTTGCTGTCGTATTTTGTGGCCGACTTGGGCTTGTCCTTGGCGGCAGGTTTATCGCCGCCGGTATCCCACTTGGATTTGCCCTTGTAAGGTGTGCGGGGGCTGTCGCTATCGTCGCTGTCCCATTTCTTTTTGCCCTTATAGGCCGGTTTGCCACCATCGCGGTCATCCCTGCCTTTATAGGCTGGCTTGCCGCCGTCACGGTCGCTCTTGCCCTTATAAGCAGGCTTGCCACCATCGCGGTCGCTGTCCCACTTTTTCTTGCCCTTATAGGCAGGCTTGCCCTCATCGCCTTCGCGGCGCTTGTAGGGGCGTTTTTTGCCGCCTTGGGGTTTGCCACGCGGTTGTGGGCCAAGGTCCGGAGGGGTGTCGAGCACCGTCACCTTGATGCCTTCTTCCAGTTCTTTCTTGCCGCCCAGTGCTTTCATGAAATCATTGGATATCTGCGCGTTCAACTGCACAAAGGTTTCGTCCGGTTGCATCCGGATCGCCCCGATGTCGCGTTTGGTAATGTCACCGGCGCGGCACAGCATCGGCAACAGCCAGCGTGGCTCGGCCTTTTGGTTGCGACCGATGGTCAGGGATATCCATGTGCTTTCGGCAAATTCATCACGCGGGCTACGCACGTCCGGCCCAGTGACCGAAACGGTTTGCAATTCTTCCGGCGCAGAGCGCTGTTCGCGATACTGGGTGATATAGGCCGCTGCAATCTGTTCCGGCGTATGGGCTGCCAGCAGTTTTGCCACGAATTCCTGATCCACTTCGTCGCTGACCTTGAAGCCCTCAAGCAGGCGTTCGTTATCGCGTTCCTCGACCTGTTTGGCGGTGGGCGGTGTGTCCCATTTGGCGGTAACCTTGGCCCAGCCCAACAGGCGTTCGGCCTTTTTGCGCTGGCTCATCGGCACGATCAGGGCCGAAACCCCTTTGGACCCCGCCCGACCGGTGCGGCCCGAGCGGTGCAGCAGCGCCTCTTTGTTCTGTGGAAGGTCTGCGTGGATCACCAGATCAAGACCCGGCAGGTCAATCCCGCGCGCGGCCACATCGGTGGCAATACAGACCCGTGCGCGTCCGTCGCGCATGGATTGCAGCGCGTGGGTGCGTTCGTTCTGGCTCAACTCGCCCGACAGCGCCACAACCGACATGCCGCGATTGTTGAATTTCGCGGTCATATGGTTCACGGCGGCGCGGGTGGCACAAAACACCAGCGCATTTTGTGCCTCGTAATAGCGCAGCAGATTGATGATCGCGTTTTCACGGTCTGCCGGCTTCACCACCAAGGCACGGTATTCAATATCGCTGTGCTGCTTGGTGTCGCCTTTGGTTTCGATCCGGACCGCATCGTGCTGATAGGTTTTGGCCAGCACCGCAATCGGGCGTGAAACCGTGGCGGAAAACAGCAGGGTGCGGCGATCCTTCGGCGCTTCGTCCAGAATAAATTCCAGATCTTCGCGAAAGCCCAGATCAAGCATTTCGTCGGCTTCATCCAGCACCACACAGGCGCAATCGGACAGGTCCAGCGCGCCGCGTGTCAGGTGGTCGCGCAAACGGCCCGGTGTGCCGACAACGATGTGAACACCGCGATCCAGCGTGCGCCGTTCGGTGCGGGCGTCCATGCCACCAACGCAGGATCCGAATCGTGCACCGGTTTCGGCATACAGCCACTGCAATTCGCGCATCACCTGCAGCGCCAGCTCGCGGGTTGGCGCGATGATCAGCGCCTTGGGGGCACCGGCGCGGCCAAAGTTTTCGTCGTCGCCCAGTAGCGTGGGGGCCATTGCAATCCCGAAGGCCACGGTTTTACCCGAACCGGTTTGCGCCGATACCAATGCATCGCGCCCCACCAGATCTGGGTCCGACATCGCCTGTTGTACAGGGGTCAGTGTTTCATAGCCTTTGCGCGTCAGGGCGCGGGCCAGCGGGGTTATCAGGTCGGATACTTCGGTCACGGCGTTTTGGTCTTTCAAAATAGGTTCGGCAGGGCCTAAGCGGCCCGGATATGGGGTTGTTACACCAAAGGCAACGATTTGTCTTTGGCCAAGATCTGTGGGAAATCGGATGGGGTGGTACCAGCGACCCGAATTGAACGGGTGACCTCTTGATCCACAATCAAGCGCTCTAACCAACTGAGCTACGCCGGCACACGGTGTCCAATTAGCGTCCGATTGTGCGCTTTGCAAGAGGCCATGCTTGAAAAAGCCGATGAATCTGCGTATCGCTGCCCTTCATTCAACCGGAGACCCGAATATGAGCATCGACAGCGAAAGCGATATCACCGCAAATATCCAGATCGGCCCCACCACAATGGGCATGGTCCGCATCTATATCGAGGCCGAGGGGATCGACCTGCCGATGGATTTCTCGCCGGAAGAGGCGCTGGAAATTGCCGAGGAACTGACCGCGGCGGCGAAAACCGTCATGGGTGGAAAATAGCGCCCGCGTCGGGGTCCATCAGTCGTTGCAGACGGGCGGCGGCGTGACGGGCGAATTTGCGCGTCAGGGCGCTGCGCCGCGCGGCGGGCAGTTTGGTGTGCGGGCCGTTGCGGATGATTTCGGCATCGAAAGCGTCTGCAATGATTAGGCCGGTTTCGGATGGTAGCAGGTCGGTGTCAAACTCCTGATCCACGGCCCAGAAATACCGGTCACACCATTCCAGATAGCCCTGCCATTTCTGATCCGTCTGAAAATCGGCACGGGATGATTTGCACTCGACCACCCAGATTTCTCCTTTTGGCCCCAGCGCCATCACATCCACCCGCAACCCCCGCGCAGGCACCAGTTCGGTCACGCAGGCATAGCCCAGATCGCGCAAATGGCGGCAAGTGCCGCGCGCCAGAAGCTGGCCGGGTTGAAGGCTGGATGTCATGCTGCAATCATGAACAATAGGTGAACAAAAGGCAAGTCACATCAGCGCAACGCCCCATTGACCCGAATCCTGCTTGTCGCTATTAATTGAACAACCGTTCAATAATGCAAGCGAGGCCACCATGTTCAATGCTGTGATGAATTTCGATTTGGGTGAAGATGTCAACGCCATCCGCGATATGGTGCATCGCTGGGCGCAGGACCGGATCAAACCAATCGCCGCCGAGGTGGACGAAAAGAACGAATTCCCCAATGATCTGTGGCGCGAATTCGGCGAAATGGGCCTGTTGGGGGTGACCACACCCGAGGCTTACGGCGGGGCGGATATGTCTTACCTTGCGCATGTGGTGGCGGTCGAGGAAATCGCGCGGGCGTCGGCCTCGATTGCGCTGTCATATGGCGCGCACTCCAATTTGTGCGTGAACCAGATCAAACGCAACGGCACCGAAGAGCAGAAGATGAAATATCTGCCCAAACTGATCTCGGGCGAACACATCGGCGCATTGGCGATGAGCGAGGCGGGCGCGGGGTCGGACGTGGTTTCGATGAAGCTGAAGGCCGAGAAAAAGAACGGCTATTACACCCTGTCCGGCACCAAATACTGGATCACCAACGGGCCGGATGCGGATACGATTGTGGTTTACGCCAAAACCGATCCCGACGCCGGCGCGCGCGGGATCACGGCGTTTATTGTGGAAACCGACGTGAAAGGGTTTTCCACCAGCCCGCATTTTGACAAGCTGGGAATGCGGGGCAGCAACACTGCCGAGCTGATCTTTGATAACGTCGAAGTGCCGTTTGAAAACGTGCTTGGTGAAGAGGGGCGCGGGGTGGCCGTGCTGATGTCCGGTCTGGATTATGAGCGCGTGGTTTTGTCGGGCATCGGCACCGGCATCATGGCCGCCTGCATGGACGAGGTGATGCCCTATATCGCCGAACGCAAGCAGTTCGGCCAGCCAATCGGGAATTTCCAGCTGATGCAGGCCAAGGTGGCCGATATGTATACGGCGATGAATTCCGCCCGCGCCTATACTTACGAGGTGGCCAAGGCCTGTGATCGCGGCGAGGTCACGCGGCAGGACGCGGCGGCCTGTGTGCTTTATGCGTCCGAACAGGCGATGGTGCAGGCGCATCAGGCGGTGCAGGCGATGGGCGGCACGGGGTATATGAACGAAAGCACCGTTTCGCGCCTGATGCGCGATGCCAAACTGATGGAGATCGGCGCGGGAACCAGCGAAATCCGCCGGATGCTGATCGGGCGCGAGTTGATGGGGGCGATGGGGTGAAGCGGATTATTGTCGCAATAGCTTGCCTGTGGGTTTCCGGACCAGCCGCATCGCAGGAAAACCTTGTCTTTTCGATGCAGGCCACAGACGCCTGTATTGCCGATAGCGGGCATGGGGGGAACGCAGAGCCTTGCATCGGGGAATCCGCCAATCTTTGCATGGAGCGCACGGATGGCGGGCAAAGCACGGCCGGAATGGTTGCCTGCATGGGGGCCGAGCTTGAGGCGTGGGACCAGCGTTTGAATGCGGCCTATACCGAGTTGATGGCGCGGGAAAAGGCCGAAGACAAGGAAATGGCCGATCTGGAGTCCTCTGCGCCAAAACAGGCACCGGCCTTGCAGGATATGCAGCGCAAATGGATCGCCTATCGCGACGCCCGTTGTGACTATATCGGCGCGCAATGGGGCGGGGGCAGCGGCACCGGTCCGGCGGTGCAGGGCTGTCATATGGTGATGACAGGCAAACAGGCGTTATTTTTGCAGCGAATGCTGGCGGATTATTGAGGGTATCATGGCGAAACTGAACAGCACGGCTTTGCCGTCCTCCGAAACATTCCAGACCAACCGCAAGGGGCATCTGGACGCTCTGGCGGTGATCAACGAGGCGGCGGCTTTGGCCGCAGCGGGCGGTGGCGAGAGGTCGCGCGAGCGGCATTTGTCGCGGGGCAAGATGTTGCCGCGGGAACGGGTGGCGAACCTGCTGGATGCGGGTAGCCCTTTTCTGGAGATCGGCGCAACGGCGGCGCATGGTATGTATGGCGGCGCGGCCCCCTGTGCCGGTGTGATTGCCGGTGTCGGGCAGGTGCATGGCCGGGATGTGATGGTGGTTTGCAATGACGCCACCGTCAAGGGCGGCACCTATTACCCGATGACGGTGAAAAAGCATTTGCGCGCGCAAGAGATTGCCGAGGAATGCAATCTGCCCTGCGTTTATCTGGTTGATAGCGGCGGGGCGAACCTGCCCAATCAGGACGAGGTATTCCCCGACCGCGACCATTTCGGGCGGATTTTCTATAATCAGGCCCGAATGAGCGCCAAGGGCATTGCCCAGATTGCCGTGGTGATGGGGTCTTGCACGGCGGGCGGGGCCTATGTGCCGGCGATGTCGGATGTGTCGATTATCGTCAAGGAACAGGGCACTATCTTTCTGGCAGGACCGCCGCTGGTCAAGGCGGCGACCGGCGAGGTGGTCACGGCCGAGGATCTGGGCGGCGGGGATGTGCATACCCGCCTGTCCGGTGTTGCGGATTATCTGGCCGAGGATGATACACATGCGCTGGCGCTGGCACGGGAAGCGGTGCGGAACCTGAACGGCGGCGGCGGGGTGAACCCCGCCCTACAGATGATTGCGCCCGAGGCGCCTGCTTATGATCCAGAGGAGTTGTTGGGGGTGGTGCCGGCGGATTTGCGCACGCCTTATGACATTCGCGAGGTGATCGCGCGGGTGGTGGATGGCAGCCGGTTTGATGAATTCAAGGCGCGGTTTGGCGAAACGCTGGTGACGGGGTTTGCGCATCTCAAGGGCTGTCCGGTCGGGATTATTGCCAACAATGGTGTGTTGTTTTCCGAGGCCGCCCAGAAGGGTGCGCATTTTGTTGAGTTGTGCAGCCAGCGCAATATTCCGCTGATCTTTTTGCAAAATATCACCGGTTTCATGGTGGGTCGCAAATACGAAAACGAGGGCATCGCGCGGCACGGGGCCAAGCTGGTAACAGCCGTGGCGACCACCAATGTGCCCAAGGTGACGATGGTGATCGGCGGCAGTTTTGGCGCGGGGAACTACGGCATGGCCGGTCGGGCCTATCAGCCACGGTTCATGTGGTCATGGCCCAATTCGCGGATTTCGGTGATGGGGGGTGAGCAGGCTGCGGGGGTTCTGGCGACTGTGAAACGTGATGCGATCGAGCGGAACGGCGGCGAATGGTCGCCCGAGGAAGAGGCCGCGTTCAAACAGCCGACGATTGATATGTTCGAGGAGCAGTCGCACCCGCTCTATGCGTCTGCGCGTTTGTGGGATGACGGGGTGATTGACCCGCGCAAGACACGCGATGTGTTGTGGCTGAGTTTGAAAGCGGCGTTGAATGCACCGATAGAGG
>WGBJ01000144.1 GCA_015494385.1 Marinosulfonomonas sp. | reverse complement strand
TGGGCAATTCGGCGTCAATATGGGCAAGAACGGCGTCTAGGGTCATGGGAATGCTCCGGTGTTGTTTCGCGGCTGACCCTAGCACCATAGCGCAAACTGTCCAGTGGCTCTGGTCACAGGCGAACGGGCAGGGTAGGGTTTTGGCAAATCTGTTTTGGAGGGACAAATGGTTAGAATTATTACGGCAGCAGCAATGATCGCAATGGGGGTTACGCAGGCATTGGCGGGCGAGGCGCCCTTTACCGGGAAAGAGGCCAAGCGGATGCTGTTTTCGCCCAAACGAACGGAATTTGTCGTGGTGCCGCAGGATTTTATGACGGATGTTGAATTTGCAATACTAGATAGCCTTTGGAACGATCCAACCCTAAATATGGAGATAAAAGCAATATTGTATTACGGGGCAATTGCTGCTTCGCCTAAACAGGGGTTGGCGCATAAGGCGACCGTTGCGGTGGCAAACCACCACAGCATCAAGGACGCCGAAGCCGCGGCGATCAAGGAATGTAACGCCCTGCGTGGTGACGGGCCAAAGTGTTTGATGGTGGCTTATGTTGTGCCGCGTAAATACAGCGAACAGCCACTGCAACTGTCGGCCAGTGCGACCACGGCTTTCAAAAGAACCTATTTGAAAGGTCGCGGGCCAAAGGCGATGGCGATTTCACCTGCAACCGGTGAATACGCAATTGCCAAGGGCGAAGGCGCGGCTGAAGCGGCGCTTGCGGCCTGTAACAAAGCAGTATCCGAAAAAGGCGCGACTGACTGTAAGGTTGTAATTCAGGATAAATAGGTCGCGCGGCATTTTGTAACCTGTTTTTGTTAGAACATCTGCGCTATTCCCTGTGATAACGCGAACGACAGCGGTGATTCTGGGCCGTTGGGTATTAGGGAGCTGACCTTTGGATTATTCCGCCAAGATCGACGAAAGCCTGCAACGTCTGCATGACGAAGGACGCTATCGCACCTTTATTGATATCGAACGTCGCAAGGGGGCTTTTCCGCACGCGATCTGGCGTAAACCCGATGGCAGCGAACAGGAAATCACCGTCTGGTGTGGCAATGATTATCTGGGCATGGGTCAGCACCCGCATGTGCTGGAAGCAATGCACGATGCGCTGCATGCAACCGGTGCCGGCTCGGGTGGCACCCGCAATATTTCCGGCACCACGGTGTACCACAAGGCACTGGAAGCCGAGCTGGCCGATCTGCACCAAAAAGAGGCGGCGCTGATTTTCACATCGGCCTATATTGCCAATGACGCCACGCTTTCCACCCTGCCGCTGTTGTTCCCCGGGCTGACCATTCTGTCGGACGAATTGAACCATGCGTCGATGATTCAGGGCATCCGCCACGGCAATTGCGCCAAGAAGATCTGGCGTCATAACGATGTGGCGCATTTGCGCGAACTGCTGGAAGAACTGGACAGGGACGCACCGAAACTGATCGCCTTTGAATCGATCTATTCGATGGACGGGGATTTCGGGCCAATCGAAGACGTGCTTGATCTGGCCGAAGAATTCAACGCGCTGACCTATATCGACGAAGTGCATGCCGTGGGCATGTACGGCCCGCATGGCGCCGGTGTCGCCGAACGCGACGGGCTGATGGACCGGATCGATATTATCAACGGCACATTGGGCAAGGCATACGGCGTGCATGGCGGCTATATCGCCACCAGCGCCAAGATGGCGGATGCGATCCGCTCCTATGCGCCAGGCTTTATTTTCACCACCAGCCTGCCGCCCGCCGTTGCGGCAGGGGCGGCGGCGTCGGTCAAACATCTGAAAACCGATCCGCATCTGCGCGAATTGCTGGAAGAACTGGACAAGGACGCACCGAAGCTGATTGCCTTTGAATCGATCTATTCGATGGACGGTGATTTCGGGCCAATCGAAGACGTGCTTGATCTGGCAGAAGAATTTGGCGCATTGACCTATATCGACGAAGTTCATGCCGTGGGCATGTATGGCCCGCATGGCGCCGGTGTGGCCGAACGTGACGGGCTGATGGACCGGATCGATATTATCAACGGCACATTGGGCAAGGCATACGGTGTGCATGGCGGCTATATCGCCACAAGCGCCAAGATGGCGGATGCGATCCGCTCCTATGCGCCCGGCTTTATTTTTACCACCAGCCTGCCGCCCGCGGTTGCAGCAGGGGCGGCGGCGTCGGTCAAACATCTGAAAACCGATCCGCATCTGCGGGAATTGCAACAGACCCATGCGCGCATCCTGAAGGACCGGCTAAAGGCGATGGGCCTGCCGATCACTGATCACGGCAGCCATATCGTTCCGGTGCATGTGGGTGACCCTGTGAAATGCAAAATGCTGTCCGATCTGCTGCTGGAAAACTATGGTATTTACGTTCAGCCGATCAACTTTCCAACCGTGCCGCGGGGCACCGAACGGTTGCGGTTTACACCGTCGCCGGTGCATGGCCCCGAGGAGATGGACAAGCTGGTTCATGCCATGGATGACCTATGGTCGCAATGTGCGCTGAATCGCGCCGACCTTACAGGCTAACCTATCTGAAAACGTGCAATATTGATTGGTTTATGGTAACGATTCCGTAATAGGTTGGCGTAAAGCGAATCGTCGACACTTTTGGGGACTAT
>WGBJ01000143.1 GCA_015494385.1 Marinosulfonomonas sp. | reverse complement strand
GAAATGCTCGGCCATCGCAGTGGCGGCATAGGGTGCCAGAAACTGCATTGGCGCAGGATCGGATGCGGTTGCGGCAACCACGGTTGTGTAGTCGATCGCGCCGGTTTCTTCCAGCTTTTTCACCAGCTGTGCAACGGTCGAACGCTTCTGGCCGATCGCAACATAGATGCAATACAGCTTGTCGTATTCGCTTTCGGCAGCATCGTTATAGGATTTCTGGTTCAGGATCGTATCCAGCGCCACAGCGGTTTTACCTGTCTGGCGGTCACCAATGATCAGTTCGCGCTGGCCACGGCCGATCGGGATCATCGCGTCAACCGATTTCAGGCCGGTTGCCATCGGTTCGTGAACCGATTTCCGCGGGATGATGCCCGGTGCCTTTTGGTCGGCAATCGCGCGTTTCTTGGTTTTGATCGGACCCTTGCCGTCGATCGGGTTGCCCAGACCGTCCACAACGCGACCCAGCAGTTCGTCCCCGACAGGAACGTCCACAATCGCCTTGGTCCGCTTGACTGTGTCACCTTCTTTGATGTCACGGTCCGACCCGAAGATAACAACACCTACGTTGTCGGCCTCAAGGTTCAGCGCCATTCCGCGGATACCACCGGGGAATTCAACCATCTCACCCGCCTGGATGTTGTCCAGACCGTAAACCCGCGCAATACCGTCACCGACGGACAGCACACGGCCTACTTCGGCCACATCGGCCTCTTTCCCAAAGTTTTTGATCTGGTCCTTTAGGATCGCAGAAATTTCGGCTGCTTGGATGCCCATTATCCGACCTCTTTCATTGCATTCTGGAGGTTACCGAGCTTGGATTTGATCGACGTGTCGATCATCTTCGAGCCCACTTTAACGATTAAACCGCCGATGAGTGATTCATCGACGGAAGGATTGATAATAACGTCCTTGCCCACGCTGGCTTTCAGCGTTTTGGCAAGCTTGTCACTCTGTGCTTTGGTCAGTTTCTTGGCAGAAACGACCTCGGCTGTAATTTCGCCCTTTTCGTCGGCAATCAGCTTGCGCAGATTTTCCACCAGTTGTGGCAGAACGAAAAGACGGCGGTTTCCAGCCATCAGGCCCAGCGTGTTCTTCACGATGGGCGAGAGTTTCATTTTGGTTGCAATCGCCGTGATGGCCTTACCCTGTTCTTCGCGGGTATAGATCGGGGAATTGATCAACGCCTTCAGGTCGTCGCTTTCGGCAAGTGCCGCATCAAGGGTATTCACATCCCCTTCAAGCGCTTTCAGTTTCTTGCCGTCCTTGGCCAGATCAAAAAGTGCCGTCGCATAACGCGCGGCGATGCCGGATGAGATAGAAGCTGGTTCAGACACGTCCGCCCTTCCACTGTCAAAACGTCCCCTTATTATTTGTGATATTTTTCACAAGGGACAGCCAAGGCACATACGAACGCATGTGCCGAATTTCGTGCAGGGTGTAGCAGAGGTGTTTTGTTGTCGCAACAGTGGATACGCGCAAAAGGCAAACTCAATCCCCAGTAAAATTAGGGATTTAGCCGGTATGCGTCACAATGTGGCGAAAAAATAAGTTGGAAAAGCGGGGATTCAAGGGGGGAATGGGCGAATCCTTGGCGCGCCCCCCCATACAGGAGCAAGCAATGTTCTGAATGGAGTCAGGCTAAATCATCAGCTTGCGGCTGAAGAAATTGCTGTGGTCACGGATTTGTAAAGCATGTGCTGGAACAGGGTGAGTTTGCATGGCTTGAAATAAGAACGAGGCTGCAATACCAAAGGCACATTGAAAATGCTCTAAATAACCCCAGCAGCGTTCGGTATACTTCCGATGGAAGAACCTATTATTTGCAAAAATCCACAGGAACAGTCGTGGTCCGCAATCCCAACGCAGCGGACTGAGGGAACAGCGTTCCAACCTCGAAAATGGGTCGATTATGTTGCTCAACTTCAAACAAGAACGGAGCCGTACTAATGAACGATGATACTCTTTTAAAATCCATAAAGAAGGCACTATCTGACTTAGAAGAACGCGGTGACATTGTGCTCTGTTCAAAAGTGCCCGATAACCCAGCTAAGCATGTTTACGATGTGGTTAGAACGTTGGTTCCCAGCGAAGAGCTTACATTATCGGAACTTTCAGGTCTCAGATCGTTAGTGTTTCAGGCAATTGGCGATGAACAGTTTTTTGACTGGGAAATGCCGACCTTAACAGGTTTCAAGGCAGAGGAGTTTAAAGAGATAGCGGAAAAGCTGCCGCAAGGATGACATCAGACACCATTGATGTGAACGCAGACGGGTACAAACTCCTTTTTGAGCCGGTGTTTTCCGAGACACTCTTTTTCAACAATACCCATCATGGACTTGGCAATCCTGTATTGCTGCAGACAAGCATTCTGGAGTTTAACCGGATTTGCGGCGCCCTTTGCAAAGAAGCTTTGAAAACCATTGATGACAAACTGGCGAATATTGATGGTGTCGAGAATTACTTCGGATCAATTCCTTTCTCGGAAGGCTTTAAGGACGCTTGGGAAGATTATAGCTGGATACTCCCTATTCCCCCGCTCAACCAGAATGATGAACCGTAAACTATTATAGGAACGGGGAATGTGATACCTCGACGAAAGGGCTTGGAAACCGATCCGGGGATAGGAAAACCATGCAGATAGATGATCCGACAATCCTTGATTACACAGTCGATACATTTGAGAATTATATGTCCAAAGTTGAAACCTTGGATGGTGACTGTCTGCTTGCATATTCATTAAATAAAAACCTTGTTCCTAAAGATAAAAGTAAACGTCCGGCCACCCCCGCCTAACGGCGCTAATTTCGGGGTGTTAGTGTCCACCATTGATAGT
>WGBJ01000142.1 GCA_015494385.1 Marinosulfonomonas sp. | reverse complement strand
GTCCTGTTTGGTGCGGCTGCCGCCGTTGGTCTGGCATCCGCTGATCTGGCGCAAATCCTGATGGCGGTTATTGCCCTTAGCATGGTTGCGACACCACTTATGTTTATAGCCGGAAAACACATTGCCAACCGGATCAAGAGCCACACGGCACACCCCCAAAACAGCATTGAAGCCCATCAAAAGGATGTGAATGACCATGTGCTGATTGCCGGATTTGGCCGCGTCGGACAGACGGTTGCCAAAGTTCTTTCTGACGCGGGAATTCCCTATATCGCACTGGATCTTGACCAGACAAGGGTGGCGCGATGCCGGGAAAAGGGAATGTCGGTGTTTTACGGGGATGCCAACCAGATCCATGTGTTGCAAGCCGCCGGTGCGGGGCAGGCAAAACTTGCTGTTATCACGCTGGATGACCCGAAAACCACCTGTCGCGTGGTGTCGGCCTTGCGCGGCGAATACGCTGACCTGCCCATTCTGGTGCGCGCCCGTGACCGACGCCGCAGTCTGGAGCTTGAACATGTGGGGGCCACCGCTGTTATCTCCGAAGCCGCCGAATCCAGCCTGCAACTTGGCAGTATTGCGTTAAAATCCCTGAATATCGACGAAGACGACGCCCTGTGCATTATTCAGGGATACCGTGAAGGGGATTACCAGCGTCTTGACGACATCATACAAGGCGAGGGGTCTTAAAACGCCCCGTTGTAGGCGGATTTATCAATCGGGCAGGCAAGGACGGTAAAGGTATTACGCGCCCATGCTTTGGTTAGGGCGGATCGCAGTTCGTCCTTGTTGTGGATCACTTCGCCAATGCCCCCATAGGCCCGCGCGATGGCGGGAATGTCGGAGCCTGCGAACCGCACCCCGTAGGTATTCAACTGCATTGCCGTCTGTTTCTTTTCAATCAGCGCAAGGCTGTTATCAATCGGCACGACAATCACCAGCGGCAGTTGCAGATCGCGCAGGGTGGCCAGATCGCCGGCCACCATATCAAAACCCGCATCCCCCACCACGGCCAAAACCGGCGTATCGGGGGCCGCTCGTTTATATCCAGTGGCCAGCGGCACCGCGACACCCATAGAGCAAAAGGCAGCGGATTGCAGCAGGGTATTGGGCCGCTCGCAGCGCCAGATCTGGTTCAGCAGAATGCGGTGGGCGCCTGTATCAACCGTGGTGATGGTCCTGTCCGGCAAAGTCGAATTCAGGGTGGCAAACAACTGGTGCGGCCCCCAATGGTTCGGTATGGCAAATGCGTTTTCCAGTTCGGCCTTGGCAACGGCCGGTTCGCCATCGGGCCAAACAGGGCCGCCCGGTGCCCCCAAAGCGCTCAGCGCCTGCGCCACATCCCCGACAAACCGCACCGCCGCCCCGTGCATCCCGTGCGCATTGGCGGCGTGCATGATTTCGATGGCGTTTTCCGCCTGCCACGGATTAATCCAGTCGCTGCGCATTTCGATCGGATCATAACCCGCAAGGATCACACAATCGGACTGGGCCAACAAAGGCAGGATGGTTTTATCCGACAAAGGCGACAGCCCGTGACCACCCAGCGCCATCGGGTGGCGTTCAGGGATTATTCCTTTGGCTTTATAAGTGGTTACAACCGGTACCTGATGTTTTTCGGCCAAATCCAAAATGGCCGGTCCAGCTGCTTGATGAATCGCCCCCAACCCTGCCAGAACAATAGGTTTTTTGGCATTTTTCAACATTTCGCGGGCCTGTTGCAGCGATTTGCTACCTTCAGCCCAGTTCCCTGCCTCGGCCAGCTTGGGTGCTGCGGGCGCACGATCGGGTTCCTGCCAATGCGCGGCATCCAGATATTCGTCAGGCAATTCCAGCAACACCGGCCCGGGCGGGTCGGACAATGCAATCGACAGGGCCTTGTCCACCGTCAGCGCCGCTGTGCCCTGATCCACCCGCAAAGTGGCCTTGGTGACAGGGGAGAACAGTGCGGCGTGATCGATCACCTGATGGGTGAACTGTTCCACTATTGCGTGCGAAATACAGCCGGTCAGCACGATCAGCGGCACCTGTTCCTGATAGGCATTGGCCACCGTGTTCACCGCATTCGACACCCCCGGCCCGATGGTGGCCAACAGGATGCCCGGCGCGCCGGTGGCGTGCCAACTGCCCTCGGCCATATAGCCGCCCGCGTTTTCGTGTTTCACCAGCGTAAATTCGATCCCCGCCACCCGTAGGGCATCCAGCAGGGCCAGTACCTCGCCCCCCGGCATACCGAAAGCATGGCGACACCCTGCCCCCGCCAGCCCGTTGGCGATGATCTGTGTCGCGTTCACTTTGCCAGCCGTGAATACCCGTCGCGTGTTTGCGGGGTTTTCATATCCAGCGCATGGCCCGCGATCAGGTTGCGCAGCATTTGCGCCGTGCCGCCACCAATAGTGAACATGCGCGCATCCCGCACCATGCGTTCCAGCGGCAAATCGCGCGAATACCCCGCCGCGCCATGCAGTTGCAGCGCGTCATTGGTCACTTTCACCGCAGTTTCCGAGGCCAGCAATTTGGCCTGCGCCGCCAGCAACGGATCGGGAAACCCGTTCTTGCCGCTACAGGCCGCGCGCCACAGCATCAACCTTGCGGAGTCCAGTGCCACGTCCATATCGGCAATCATCCATTGCAGCCCCTGAAACTCGGCAATCGGACGGCCAAACTGTTCGCGGGTTTTCAGATAATCCTTTGCGGCATCATAGGCACCTGTCGCCACGCCCAGCGCCACAGTGCCCGCCCCGACCCGTTGGGCGTTATAGGCATCCATCAACCCGCCAAAACCGCGCCGCAGCCCTTGTGGCGGGACCAGCGCCATATCGGCGGAGATCTCCATATTCTCGAAAATCACTTCGGTTTCGGGTATCCCGCGCAGACCCATCGCCGGTTCACGGTGGCCGATTCTCATGCCTTCGTCCTCGCCTCGCACGGCAATGAAGGCACCGATACCCTGACGTTCACCATTTTCGACAACCTGCGCGAAAACCAGATGTACGCGCGACACCCCGCCACCGGTGATCCAGTGTTTCACCCCGTTCAGGATGTATTTGTCCTTTTTCTTGACCGCGATGGTCGACATGCTGGTGGCCGCCGACCCTGCGCCGGGTTCGGTGATACAAATCGCAGGCTTGTCCCCCGCCAGAACCAGCGGCGCCACGCGATCAATCTGCTTTTTGCTGCCATAGGCACAAATCGCGCCGATTGCGCCCATGTTGCCCTCGACCACGATCCGGCCTGTTACACCGCAAGCCTTGGCCATTTCCTCGACCACCAGAACCGCATCCAGATAGGATGCGCCAGAGCCGCCGTGCTTCTTGGGAATACACATGCCCATCAAACCGGCCTCGACCAGCAATTGCACGTTTTCCCAAGGGTATTCCTCGGAGCGGTCCACGTCTGCGGCGCGGGATTTAATGACCCCCTGCGCCAGTTCCCGCACAGTATTGCGGATCAGGTGTTGTTCCGGCGTTAAATCAAACATTACTCTTCCTTCAACCAGTCAGATAAAATTTCGTCGGTATGTTCCCCGCAAATCGGCGGGTATTGGCGATAGCTAACAGGGGTGGCGCTGAATTTCACCGGATTTCCGATCAGATCGACATGGCCCTTGGCGGCCAGCGGGTGCGGCATGGAAATCTTCATCTCGCGCGCGGCAACCTGATCGGTTGCGAACACCTCGGGAACGGTATTGATCTCGCCGCCCGGCACGTTGTTGGCCTCCATTGCAGCGACCAGCGCGCCCTTTTCCATCTGTTTAAGGCGCGCCGACAACAGCGCAATCAGCACCTCGCGGTTTTCCAGACGGGCGGTGTTCAGGGTAAAGCGCTCATCCTTGGCCAGTTCGGGCATACCGATCAGCGCGGCGAAACGGGCGAACTGCCCGTCATTGCCCGCCGCCACGATCACATGACCATCGGCACATTCAAACACCTGATAGGGCACGATATTGGGGTGCTGGTTGCCACGCCGTTTGGGCGCCTGCCCCGAGGCCAGATAATTCACCCCTTCATTGGCCAGCCACGCGATTTGCGTATCGACCAGCGCAATGTCGATATGCTGGCCTTCGCCTGTCGCATCACGATGGCGCAAAGCGGCCAGAATGGCGTTGCTGGCATACATGCCGCACATGATGTCGGCGATGCCAACACCCACCTTGACCGGCTCGCCCTCGGGTTCCCCCGTCAGGCTCATCATCCCGCCATAACCCTGCGCCAACAGATCATAGCCCGGTTTATCGCGGTTCGGGCCGGTCTGGCCAAAGCCGCTGATCGAGCAGTAAACCAGCGCCGGATTGCGGCCTTTCAGTGATTCATAATCCAGCCCGTATTTCTTTAATCCATCCACCTTGAAGTTCTGGATCACCACATCGGCCTTTTCCGCCAGACGGCGCAGGGTTTCCGCCCCTTCCGGATCGGCCATATCCACAGCGATGGAACGCTTGTTGCGGTTGGTGCACATATAATAGGCGCTTTCGCGGGTGACTTCGCCATCGGCCGTGGTCACATAGGGCGGCCCCCACGCGCGGGTATCATCGCCCACCACGGGGCGTTCGACCTTGATCACATCGGCGCCCATATCGCCCAGCAATTGCGTCGCATAAGGCCCCGCCAGAATACGCGACATGTCCAGAATGCGCAGCCCCTTTAGCGGGCCGGTATTGATCGGCGGCATGTGCAATTCCCTTAAACCCAGATGACTCGTCTTTGCCCAACTCTAAGCCTGTGTTTATACTGGGGGCAATCGAATTTATAAACAGCGCACAGGCGAGATCAAGTAATGGCCAATCACCCGATTATACCACCAGAATACCATGCGGTTGCGGATCAGTTAAAACTGTCTCCGGCCCTTATTTCCAACAATCACGTCTTTTTAACGGGCGTGACAGGGGCTGGGCCAGACAGTCAGATGCCTGATGACCCCGAGATCCAGTTCAGGAATGCCTTTGAAAAAATTGGACAGGTTCTGCGGCACGCAAATCTGATGTTTGCGGATGTTGTCGAAATGACAAGTTATCATGTCGGGATCAGAAAACACTTTGATCTGTTCGCCGCAATTCGCTCCGAATATGTTCAGAAACCCTACCCCGCATGGACAGCCGTCGAGGTTGCAGGCTTGCGGCGTGAAGGGGCAGTCGTTGAAATTCGTATTATTGCCAGTATCAACCAAGGCGAATGAGCCCCCTAAAGCTTTGGCAAAAAAGACCCCTTCAGATCGGATATAAACCTGTGCACCGTGGCAATCGCGGGGGTCACCCGCAAATCCTGTCGGTGCAGCAAAAACCATTTGCGGGCAATCGGCAGACCGGCGGATTCAATCGTCGTCAAACGGCCTGTGCGCAATTCCTCGGTTACGGTGTGTTGTGAAATCAGCGCCACCCCCAGCCCCGCAATCACCGCCTGTTTGATGGTCTCATTGGTACCCATTTCAATGCTGCGGTAAGGTGTGCCTTCGCCAATGCGATCCAGATAGCGCACCATCATGATCCGCGTGCCCGACCCTTCCTCACGCGAAATAAAGGTTTGCGCCAGCAATTCCTGCGCCGATATATCCCGCCGTCCTGCCAGCGGATGTTCTGGCGCTGCAATCATCACATGCGGATGATCGCCGATCACAACGGTTTCAACCACAGGTGCGCGCGGCGGGCGGCCCATGATGGCCAGATCAATTGATTGCTGTTGCAAGGATCGCAATATCGCATCGCGGTTGCCCACCCGCAGCACCACGTTGATGTCAGGGTAATGCTGCTGCAACATCGCCACCAGCCCCGGGGCAAAGTATTTCCCGGTGGAAACCACCCCCAGCACCACAACCCCGCTTTGCCCGTCCCGCAGCGCCCGCACCTTTTGCATACAGTTTTCCAGTGCAATCTGGATCGTCACCTCGGCATCCAGCACCGCCTGCCCTTCGGCCGTCAACCGTGCCCCTTGCGCCCCGCCACGATCCACCAGCTTGCAATCCATATTTTCTTCGAGGATTCGTAATTGCGTGTGAATTGCGGGCGGAGTCAGCCCCACCGCCTCGGCCGCCGCCGATAAAGTTCCGTGTTCAGCCACAGCGCGAATGGCGCGTAACTGCTTGAAAGTAACCGCATCCAGCT
>WGBJ01000141.1 GCA_015494385.1 Marinosulfonomonas sp. | reverse complement strand
CGTCAGATGTGTATAAGAGACAGGATTTCCGCGCACAAGCTGGGCGGGCCGAAAGGTGTGGGCGCCCTTGTGGTGAAACGGGGCAGCGACGTAAGCGCGCAGGTTAAAGGCGGCGGTCAGGAAATGGGGCGGCGTGCGGGCACCGAAAATGTCATAGGAATAGCGGGTTTTGGCGCGGCAGCCGAGGCGGCGGCGGCAGATCTGGCGCGCGGAATCTGGGACGAAGTGGCCGAAATTAGAAAGATTCTAGAAATTTCGCTGGCAGAATCGGAAAAAGATACTATTTTTGTCGGGAATGGAGTCGCACGGCTTCCGAACACCTCGTGTTTCGCGCTGCCGGGTTGGAAAGGCGAGACACAGGTGATGCAGATGGATCTGGCCGGTTTCGCGGTTTCTGCCGGCTCGGCCTGCTCAAGCGGCAAGGTGCGGGCCAGTCACGTTTTACAGGCGATGGGGTTTGACGACACCATTGCTGCCAGCGCGATCCGGGTCTCGATCGGGGCGGCGACGACAAAGGAAGATGTGCAGCGCTTTGCAAAAGCATGGGGCGCTGCGGCGAAAAAGTTTAAGGCGCGTCATGGCGCGGAATGAAGGAAACAAAATGGCTGCAACAGGCGATATGATTGCGAAAGAGGGCGTCGAGGAAGAAACCGTTGATGCGGTCCGCACCCTTGCCGACAATTACAAATATGGCTGGGAAACCGATATCGAGATGGATTATGCCCCCAAAGGCGTGAACACCGATATCGTGCGGCTGATTTCCGAAAAGAATGAAGAACCGGAATGGATGCTGGAATGGCGTCTGGCCGCGTTCGAGCGTTGGCAGAAGTTGAAAGAACCCACATGGGCGATGGTGAATTACCCCGAGATCGATTTTCAGGACATTTACTATTATGCCCGCCCCAAGTCGATGGAGGAAAAACCGAAGTCGCTGGATGATGTGGACCCGAAATTGCTGGCGACCTATGAAAAACTGGGTATCCCGCTGCAGGAGCAGATGATATTGGCCGGTGTCGAAGGCGCCGAGGCCACGCCGGCCGACGGGCGCAAGGTGGCGGTGGATGCGGTGTTTGATTCCGTTTCCGTGGGCACGACATTCCAGAAAGAACTGGCCGAAGCGGGCGTGATTTTCTGCTCGATCTCGGAAGCGATCCGCGAGCATCCCGAACTGGTGAAGAAATATCTGGGGTCTGTGGTGCCGGTTTCCGACAACTTCTATGCCACGCTGAACAGCGCGGTATTCTCCGACGGATCCTTCGTTTACATCCCGCCCGGCGTGCGCTGCCCGATGGAGCTGTCCACCTATTTCCGCATCAATGCCGAAAACACCGGCCAGTTTGAACGCACCCTGATCATTGCCGACAAGGGCAGCTATGTCAGCTACCTTGAGGGCTGCACAGCGCCCAAACGCGACACGGCGCAGTTGCATGCCGCAGTGGTGGAAATCATCATCGAGGAAGACGCCGAGGTGAAATATTCCACCGTGCAGAACTGGTATCCCGGTGATGAGGACGGAAAAGGCGGGATTTACAATTTCGTCACCAAGCGGGCCGATTGCCGTGGCGACAATGCCAAGGTGATGTGGACTCAGGTCGAAACCGGATCTGCGGTGACCTGGAAATACCCCAGCTGCATTTTGCGCGGGGATAACACGCAGGGCGAATTTTATTCGATTGCCATCACCAATAACTACCAGCAGGCCGATACCGGCACCAAAATGGTGCATCTGGGCAAGAACTCGAAATCGCGGATTGTGTCCAAAGGGATTTCGGCAGGGCGCGCGCAGAACACCTATCGCGGGCTGGTGTCGATGCACCCCAAGGCGAAAAACTCGCGCAACTATACCCAGTGCGACAGCCTGTTGATCGGTGATAAATGCGGCGCACACACGGTGCCTTATATCGAGGTGAAGAACAATTCATCGCGGGTGGAACACGAGGCCACAACCTCCAAGGTGGATGACGAACAGATGTTCTATTGCCGCCAGCGCGGCATGGACGAGGAAGAGGCGGTGGCGCTGATCGTTAACGGCTTTGCCAAGGAAGTGTTGCAGGCCCTGCCGATGGAATTCGCGATGGAAGCACAGGCACTGGTGGCGATTTCGCTTGAGGGGTCTGTGGGGTAGTGCTGATGCGACCGCTTTCAAATGCTAAGGCAAGGTTTGCAGCCGCGCGGGCAGGGCGACCTTCCTTGCGCGAAGGGCTTTTGATTAGGTTGCAGGTTATTGGCGTTTTCCTTTTCAGTTCTATTTTTACTTTTAGAGTTATTGGGCCTGTGGCGAATTGGTTCGGGGCATCACAAAAGGTAGAAATAGCGTTGATTACGATTTTTTTCCTTCTGACTTTCGTGGGAATTGTAGGGTGGATGATCTTTTTAGATATTAAAACCATGTATGAGGAGCAAGAAAATCACGGTGACGGCAATGAATGAAAAGATGACCGAAGCCACCACCCTCAAACGCCCGCCTCCGCCCGAGCCGATCCGCCTGATGATGACCGCTTTCATGGCCTTCATCAAAGGGGCCGTTATTTCGGCCATCGTGATTGCGCCGTTTCTGGGGATCTGGGCCGCGGTGGGCACGTCGCTGGCCTTCACCACCTTCTGCGTCTGGCTGGCCCATAAAAAGGGGCCGGGTGTGGGGTTGGTCAATCCGGATGCCTCCGCAAAACTGACAATCGAAAACGCAGATAGCTGCTATCCAAAGGTGAAAAGATGATCACAACCACCACCCCCTCGATCGAGGGGCGCAAAATCACTGCCTACCACGGGATCGTCACCGGCGAGACCATCATGGGCGCCAATATCATGCGCGATATTGTGGCATCATTGACCGATATCGTCGGGGGCCGGTCCGGCACCTATGAGGCCAAGCTGCAAGAGGGGCGCGAGATTGCCCTGCGGGAAATGCAGGAACGTGCCACCGCGGCTGGCGGCAACGCCGTTGTCGGGGTCGATCTGGATTATGAAGTTCTGGGCAAGGCCGGTTCGATGCTGATGGTATCGGCGACCGGCACTGCTGTAACCGTTGAATAGCTTTGGACAAAACGAAGCGCGCTTTGAGGAAATAAAATGCTGAAAATCAATAACCTGCACGTCAAACTTGAAGACGAGGACAAGCAAATCCTGAAAGGGGTCGATCTGGAAGTCGGGCCTGGTCAGGTGCATGCGATCATGGGGCCGAATGGCTCGGGTAAATCGACGCTGTCTTATGTGCTGTCGGGCCGCGATGGTTACGAGGTGACCGAAGGCACCGCCACGCTGGATGGTGAGGATCTGCTGGATCTGGACCCCGAAGAACGCGCAGCAAAGGGGCTGTTTCTGGCGTTCCAGTATCCTGTGGAAATTCCCGGCGTGGGCAACATGACCTTTCTGCGCACGGCCGTGAACGCACAGCGCAAGGCGCGGGGCGAAGAGGAGCTGTCGGCAGGGGAATTCCTGAAGCTGATCCGCGCCAAGGCCAAGACGCTGAAAATCGATGCCGATATGTTGAAACGTCCCGTCAACGTGGGCTTTTCGGGCGGCGAGAAGAAGCGCAACGAAATCCTGCAAATGGCGATGCTTGAGCCCAAGATGTGTATTCTGGACGAAACCGATTCCGGTCTGGATGTGGACGCGATGAAGCTGGTATCCGAAGGCGTGAACGCACTGCGTGACGGCAAGCGGTCATTTCTGGTTATCACGCATTATCAACGGCTTCTGGACCATATCAAACCTGATGTGGTGCATATCATGGCCAATGGGCGGATCATCAAATCCGGTGGCCCCGATCTGGCGCTTGAGGTCGAGCACAACGGTTATGCCGATATTCTGGCGGAGGTTGCCTGATGGAATCCGCCCGCAAACAGGCGCAGGAACGGCTGGCCGCAATGGGCCTGCCGCAGCGCCGCGATGAATACTGGAAATACACCCGCCCCGATCTGCTGACCACCGATGACGTGGCACCGGCCGCGATCCTTAATCTGGACGAGGCACCCCTGTTTGACGCCATCGACCGGCTGAAAATCGTGTTTGTTGACGGGGTGTTTGATGCGGATGCGTCCGACGATCTGTCGATGGCAGGGATCGAGATTGCCTTGCTGCAAGACGCGCCGGACTGGGCCGATGCCCTCTATGGCACGCTTGAGGCCGCGGGCCAGACCCCCGTTGCCCGCCCCTTGGCCGCCCTGAACAGCGCCAACGCCCGCGAAGGCGTGGTGATCCGTGCTACCGGCAAGGCGGCAAAGCCCGTAAGCATGATTTATGTCCGTAAATCAGAGGCTTCTGATGTGATGCTGCACCACGTTATCCGCGTGGAAGAGGGCGCTGATCTGACCATTCTGGAAAATGGCCCCGCTGCAGCGCGGTTCAATTCGGTGATGGAAGTGGACATTGCCGACAAGGGTGCTTTCCACCATGTCCGTGCCATGGGGCGCGACCATGAACGCCGTGCGGCCACGCATATTTTTGGCCGCCTTGGGCATGAAAGCAAATTCAAAAGCTTTACCATGACAGTCAACGGCAAGCTGACCCGCAACGAAGTTGTGCTGGAACTGACCGGTGATAATGCCATCGCCCATATCGCCGGTGCGGCGATGGGGGACGGGGATTTTCTGCATGACGATACGGTGTTCATCACCCACGACAGTCTGAATTGCGAAAGCCGTCAGGTGTTCAAAAAGGTGCTGCGCAATGGGGCGACCGGCGTGTTTCAGGGCAAGATTCTGGTAAAACCGGGCGCCCAGAAAACCGATGGCTACCAGATGAGCCAATCGCTGTTGCTGGATGACGAGGCACAGTTTTTCGGCAAGCCGGAACTGGAGATTTACGCCGATGACGTGATGTGTAGCCACGGCTCGACCACCGGCGCGATTGATGACGAGGCAATGTATTACCTGCGCTCGCGCGGGGTGCCCAAGGTGGACGCGCAGGATATGCTGGTGCTGGCCTTTATGGCTGATGCGATAGACGAGATCGAGGACGAGGCGATTGCCGACGATATCCGAACTCGTCTCGAGGGCTGGCTGGCCCGTCACAGGGGCTGATACGGTGGCGCTGACACAAGACATCGTCGCAACCTATCGCGGGCCGGGCAGGGTGGTGAAACGCCTGCTGGAAAAAGGCAGCAGCGAGCCATTCGCACTGTCCATCGCGATGGCGGGCTGTGTGGTGGCCTTTGTCGCGCAATGGCCGCGGATTTCGCGGGAATCCTACCTGCAAGGGGCCGAGAGCGAGGGCGCTCTGTCCTATTACTCGGCCTTTATCGCGCTGGTGTTTATCATGCCGGTGATCCTCTATGTGCTGGCCGCTGTGTCGCATCTGGTGGCGCGATTGATGGGCGGGCAGGGCAGCGGATATGGCGCACGGATTGCGGTGTTCTGGGCCTTTCTGGCCGCATCACCGTTGTTTTTGTTTCACGGCATGGTGGCCGGTTTTATCGGGCCGGGGCAGCAGCAATCCATCGTCGGATTTCTGTGGTTCGCGGTGTTTGTCTGGTTCTGGATCGCAGGGTTGCGACAGGCGGAATGGGGAATGAAATGACGTATGATGTAAACGAGGTCCGCAAGGATTTTCCTATCCTGTCACGGCAAGTCAACGGCAAGCCGCTGGTCTATCTTGACAATGGCGCTTCAGCGCAAAAACCGCAGGCGGTGATTGACGCCATCACGCGCGGCTATTCCGAAGAATACGCCAATGTTCACAGAGGCTTGCACTACCTTTCCAATCTGGCCACCGACAAATACGAGGCCGTGCGCGGCATCATTGCGCGGTTCCTGAATGTGGCGGATGAACGCGAGATCGTGCTGAATTCGGGCACCACCGAGGGGATCAATATGGTCGCCTATGGCTGGGCGATGAACAATCTGAAGGCGGGTGATGAAATCATCCTGTCGGTGATGGAACACCACGCCAATATCGTGCCGTGGCATTTCCTGCGCGAACGCATGGGCGTGGTGCTGAAATGGGTCGATATTGATGCGGTTGGCGATCTGGACCCGCAAAAGGTGATCGACGCCATCAGTGACAAAACCCGCCTGATTGCCGTCACCCATATGTCGAATGTGCTGGGCACGGTGGTGGATGTGAAAACCATCTGTCATGAGGCCCGCGCACGCGGCATTCCGGTGCTGGTGGATGGATCACAAGCCACGGTGCATATGCCTGTTGATCTGACCGATATCGGCTGCGATTTCTACCCGATCACGGGGCATAAACTGTACGGCCCGTCGGGGTCCGGCGCGATTTATGTGCGCAAGGAACGGATGGCCGAAATGCAGCCCTTTATGGGCGGCGGCGACATGATCCGCGAGGTCAGCCGCGACGAGGTCAGCTATAACGATCCGCCGATGATGTTCGAGGCCGGAACACCAGGCATTGTTCAAACCATCGGTCTGGGCGTGGCGCTGGAATATATGATGGCGCTGGGGATGGACAATATTGCCGCCCACGAACGCCACTTGCGCGATTACGCGCGGCAGCGGCTGGATGGGCTGAACTGGCTGAATGTGCAGGGGCAATCCGCCACCAAGGGCGCGATCTTTTCCTTCACCATGGAGGGGGCGGCCCATGCGCATGACCTGTCGACTGTGCTGGACAAAAAGGGCGTGGCCGTGCGGGCAGGGCATCACTGCGCCCAGCCGTTGATGGAGTTTCTGGGCGTTCCGGCCACCGCGCGGGCGTCTTTCGGCCTGTATAACACCACAGACGAGGTGGATGTGCTGATTGATGCGCTGGAGCTGTGTCACGAGCTGTTTGCCTAGTATTCTAGGCTATAATCTGCCGGTGACTTATTAAAACTGTTCTAAACTTGACCTGTATCAAAGAATAATCCCTTAAGTATTCACTATCCTGAATGTGATAGGATTATAACCTGATCCGATTCCTTCGGATATGCAGGGAGGGAATGATATGCGTTTTCTTGATTGGCGAAATGGCGTGATGGCAGGGGTGATGCTGCTGGCAATGTCCTTTGGCGCACAGGCACAGCAATCAACCGCGCCTGAAGCACCGGAAATTCCGGTGGGGTCCAACAGCACCGCCGACCACAGCAAATTCGCCATCCTGCAACGCGATTTCACATCCGGTCCCGAAGTGACATCCGCCTGTCTGACCTGCCATAACGAGGCAGACGACCAGATGATCCATTCGATCCATTTCACATGGGAATTTGAAAATCCGAAAACCGGCCAACTGCTGGGCAAGCGTCATGTGATCAACTCCTTTTGCGGCAATGTGGCGGGGAACGAGCCGCGCTGCACCTCTTGCCATGCCGGTTATGGCTGGGACGACATGTCGAACCCGCCGCCACGCCAGTCAACCGTGGGCACCGGCTGGGACGAAACCCTGCCGCGCCCCACGCCCGCCAGCGGGCAGAGCAACGCTGTGGATTGTCTGGCCTGTCATGACCGGTCCGGCCAATACACCAAAGCCGCCACACTGGCGGGCCACCCGCCGCTGAACCCCGTGCCGGACGGTTTGAAAACCATCACCGGCGCCAAAGCCTGGGCCGTGGACCTGAAACGTGCCGCCCAAAGCGTTGGCCCCACAGGGCGCGACAACTGCGGCAACTGCCACTTTTACGGCGGGGGCGGCGATAATGTGAAACACGGCGATCTGTCTTCGGCGTTGTATAAGCCAACGAAAGAGGTGGACGTGCATATGGCCGCTGACGGGTTGAACTTTACCTGTTCCACCTGCCACGTTGCCGACCAGCACCAGATCGCCGGTAGCCGCTATGACGCAATGGCAACCGACCCGCACGGCACCGGCAAACCGGGCGAGCCCCGCTCCACAGCCACCTGCGAAAGCTGCCATTCCAATCGGCCGCACCCGGTGTCCGGCGTGCTGACCGGTATCAAGGGGCTGAAACTGAACGACCACACCAACAAGGTCGCCTGCCAGACCTGCCACATTCCGGAATTTGCCCGCGGTGGTGTTGCCACCAAAACCCTGTGGGACTGGTCAACCGCCGGTCAACTGGACAACGGCCAGATGATCAAACGCGAGGAATTCACCCAGTCGGACGGCAAGGAACTGCATACCTATCTGTCCACCAAGGGTGATTTCGAGTGGGGCGAGGATGTGGTGCCCTATTACAGCTGGTTCAACGGCACTATTGAATACACCCTTCCGGAAACCACAATTGACCCGACCAAATCGGTTGAGATCAACCACATCTATGGCGAAGCGGGCGATCCCGATTCACGTATCTGGCCCTTCAAACGGATGATTGGGCGCCAGGCCTATGATTCAGGCTTTAACAAACTGGCCTATAGCCATGTCTGGGGCCCTGATACCGACACCGCGTTTTGGACCAACTTTGACTGGGCCAAGGCGATCGAGGCGGGTATGAAAGCCGCCGGATCGGAGTATTCCGGCGAATTCGGCTTTGTCGATACGCATATGTACTGGCCGACCACCCATATGGTCGCCCCTGCTGAAAAGGCCCTGCAATGTCAGGACTGCCACGCCGAAGACGGGCGTCTGGAGGGGCTGGACGGCTTCTATATGCCGGGGCGCGCACCGCTGTCTATGGCGGGGATGCTGGGCATCCTGATGGTATTGGCATCCTTGCTGGGGGTTATCGGTCACGGGCTGCTGCGTAAATTCAGTTCTAAAGGCAAGGGAGAAAGCCATGAGTAAACGTCAGGTCAAAATCTACCCGCGCTTTGAACGGATATGGCACTGGACACAGGTTCTGTTGATCCTGACCCTGCTGTTCACCGGAATGGGCCTGAACGGGCTGCACCATATCATCCCGTTTGGCCCTGCCGTGATCTTTCATACCATCGCGGCACTGCTGCTGCTGGTGCTGTGGATATTCGCCACCTTCTGGCTGTTCACCACCGGCACATGGCGACAGTTCGTTCCCACTCTGGACGGTCTGGTCGATGTCATCCGCTTTTATGCATACGGCGTGTTCAAGGGCGAAAAGCACCCGCATAAAAAGGTGATCTGGCGCAAGCATAACCCCTTGCAGATCCTTGCCTATTTCGGCCTGAAGGTGGCAGTGTTCCCGCTGGTCTGGATCACGGGCATTCTGTATATGAGCTATAATTTCTGGGAACATATCCCGGATGCCGGATTTTACCTGAACATCGTGGCCAACCTGCACCTGCTGGCGGCCTATATTGTGGCGGCGTTTATCATCATCCACCTTTACCTGCTGACCATCGGCCATGGCTTCCACGCCCATGTCAAACCGATGATTACAGGATATGAGGAAATTGATCTGTCCCCGGAAGAAGAGGCCTATCTGATCAAGGATGAGCCTTGGCGGCTGAAAGAACCACAAAGCTGACGGGCAGGGGTGTAAAACCATTTGCACCCCTCGCAACTTTGCCGTAAACCGCGCCACAGGCACCCGTAGCTCAGCTGGATAGAGCGCTGCCCTCCGAAGGCAGAGGTCTCGCGTTCGAATCGCGACGGGTGCACCATCTCACTTTTGCTACTGAAAATTTCACCTAACATCTTGAAAGGCAACGATAAATTAGGTGTTCGAAGTCCCTGATTCCGGCAGTAGGGTAAAGGCTCTACAAAGGCCAATCTGAGTACTGTTCTCTTCAGGGTTAAATCTGCATTCTTTCATATATTCCAAGGACTTGCCAGGAATCGCATCGCGTGTTCGAACGTCTCCTCAAAGGTGTACCGTGGTTTGCTGTTTTGGGCGCGTTGTTCTTCAAGCACCAGTTTTTCACGTTCCAGCTTGGCGATGCGCTTTTCATAGGCAGAAATCACCGAGCCATTGTTTGCATCAACAATCCGGTCAAGAAGCTGTTCAATCTGTTTGTCGAGACGTTTGATATTGCTCTTGAGGGCTTTGGAGAGCGTGTTGCCTCTTCAATTGGTCAACTCAAGCTAAATTCTTGGGACAAGGCTCATGACATTGGTGCTTAAAAACCATTGGGAGCTTACTAGGCCTCGCTACGAGAAAGGTCTGGAAAAGGGCGTTTACAATAGTGCCTGGCCAGATGCTTTATCGATTGCCCCGATTGAGCCAACCTTCGAAAACCTAGACCCCCTCATGACCCGCATGAGCGAGAAATGGAATTGGAAGGATCAGGATCGCTACAATGAAGACGACCTGCGCGCGAAGCTTGCCCAGCCGGGTACAGCGCTTTACCTTTTGCAAGATGCGCGTGAAATCAATCCGGTGATCGGGTACGCTCTTGTTTCAACTGTTCAACAACCTCTCAAACGCCGCTTCTGGTCTGCTGCCAATGACATTTCGGTTCTTGAAGTAGACAATCTCGGTTTGTTTCCGGGAAATGAAGGCGGAGGAAGGGGCAAAGCGTTCTTTGAAATGATTTTTGCCCGACATTTTGCCAGCAATGACGTTGTCTACTGGTCCCAGCACGAAACACACGCCCCGACATTGACGCGGTTTTATCGGGATACAATGAACATGAAGCTGCTCGACACGGACTATGTTCCGGACTTCAGAAAACAAGCCGTCTGTGTTGCTTAGCCTGACGCCTTCACATACCAGGTTGCCCGCGCCTTGCCGTGCCGTGTAATCAACCCCGCGCTGACCAGTTCCCGCAAGCGAACCTTGATGGTGTTTTTGTTACCGCCTGTCAGTTCGGTGATCTTTGACAGGTTCAGGCGGTCATGGGTATCAAACAGCGCCAAAATCTGCACCGAGATTTCGGGCAGATTAGTATCGTCAATCTGGCCTTTCTCACGGTCCAGCCGGAGCACCAGATTGTCTTTTTGTTTTTTCAGGCAACGCAGGAAAAACCCGACCCAAGGCGACCAGTCGGGGTAATTGCCTTTCAATGTGGTCTGAGTGCGGCGCAGGCTTTTGTAATAGATATCCTTGTTTTCCTCGATCACACTTTCCAAGGACGCATAAGGCACATAGGCATAGCCCGCCCGCAAGAGCATCAGCGTGGTCAGCACCCGCGATAGCCTGCCATTACCGTCCTGAAACGGGTGGATTGCCAGAAACTGCACAATAAACACCGCCACGATCAGCAACGGGTGCATGGATTGCTCGTCAATCGCTTTGCGCGCCCATTGCACCAGCTCTTCCATCTGGCGCGGCGTTTCAAACGGTGTGGCAGTTTCAAAAATAACTCCGATCTCGGTGCCATCCGCATCAATGGCAACCACATGATTGTCGAGCTTTTTGTATTCGCCCCGGTGGCGTTCATCCTTGGTGCTGTGGCGCAGCAAGACCTTGTGCAACTGGCGGATATGGTTTTCGGTCAGGGGCATGTCGGCGTAAGCCTGAAAGATCAAATCCATCGCCTCGGCATAGCCCGCAACTTCTTGTTCGTCGCGGGTGTCGAACTTGCGCATCTCTATGTTGGACAGCAGGGTTTCCACCTGCGCATCGCTCAGCTTTGCACCCTCGATCCGCGTTGATGAACCGACGCTTTCAACCGTCGCTACCTTGCGCAGGGCGCTCAGGCGATCCGGTGAGAGGTTTTTCAGCGCTTCCCAACGCCCCTTGAATTCGTCGATCTCAGCTATGAGTTTGACAAGGTCTTGGGTCAGGATAATATCGGGTTCATTCATCGGCTTGATCTTCGCATATTCAATTCCATATCCGATTATACCCGATAATATCCGATTTGTCGAATGCGCGCTTCGCTATGCTGGAAGCTCCTATCAAGAAAAATGCGGCGGCTTTGCAGCCACCGCGTCTGCGTTATGGGGCATGCTTGCGGCTTGCCAATTCACGCTCAATGTTGCGCATTGAGGCAAGTGCTTCGCGCCCTTCTTGCGATCTGCGCGGGGCGACTGAGAACGCCAAGAAGGCTTCTTTGCGCAGGCCGTATAGTTCTACGGTGCTGCGTGTTGCCGCTTCAAATCGTGAGATGAGTTTCATTCTATCCTCCTGTGTTTCAAGGAGGCCCCGAACCATTCAGGGCCTTTCGGCCCGCCACATCAATCGCCCATGAAGGCCTTTGGATGGTTTGGGAGTCTGCACAGAACCAGGATCGGAAAAGATGAAACCGCTCGATGGATTGCAGCGGTGCAAAGCCTTGCGCGCTCTTCGAATGTAAAGCGGATCGAAAATGGCGGCGGATACTTCGAAGCACCGGTTTTGGAACTCGCCGATTTTAATGCTATGTTATTGAAGTTATGGTATAAAGCGCTTGTCATTATCACACCTCAGACCACTAGGTCACATACTCATAAAGAGGATTCCCATAGCGGACGAGTTGTGATTCACTTTCTGCACAGAGCAGGAGGTGAACATGGCACGTTTCGATCTGACGGATTTCGAGTGGTCTGTGATCCAACCCTTGCTTCCGACCAAGGTGCGCGGGG
>WGBJ01000140.1 GCA_015494385.1 Marinosulfonomonas sp. | reverse complement strand
GGCAGGGATCAAGCCGACAGAACGGGCCGAGCAGGTGCCGATCGAAGAGTTCTGTGCTTTGGCCCGCGAAGTGGCAAAATAAAACCCCGCCGGTTTGGGCGGGGTTTTTGAATTCATTCAGCAGCTTCAGGCGCTTCCGGCGGGTTGTCCAGCGGATTGACCTTTGGCTTGCGGGTGCGTTTGCGCGGCTTTGGTTTGCTTTCGGGTGTTTCCACCAGACCGCTATCCGGTTGCTCGATCGCGGCCATATCGGGCTGCGGGGCCGAGGCAGGATCATTCGGCTGACCATTGTCCTGATCACGGCGCGGCGGGTTTGCCTCACGCTCGGTACGGTTTGCTTCTCGCTCGGCGCGCTCGGCGTCGCGCTGTGCCTGGCGTTCGCGTTGCTGGGCCTCATGTGCCTCGCGGCGCGCTTCGGCTTCGCGCATGGCTTCGGTCAGCAGGCGGGTGTAATGTTCGGCATGTTGCTGGAAATTTTCAGCCGCCACGCGGTCATTGGACAGGGCAGCATCGCGGGCAAGCTGACTATATTTGTCGATAATCTGTTGCGGGGTGCCACGCACTTTGCCCTCGGGACCAGAACTGTCAAAGACGCGGTTCTGGTTGTTACCGTTATTCTGGCGATTGCGGTTTTTATTGCCCCGCGAACGTGATTTGGATGATCTCATGGTTAAATTGTATCCAGCCTAATTTGGGCTATTTCGTTAGGGCCTCTGCCGCGCCTCTTGCGTGGGGTTATTCAAACCGGACCCTTGACGATTTATGGTTACTTGCAAAGGGGGAAGCCGATGTATATCCGCCGCTTTGCAATTTCTTGACTAAACATGCCGGCGTCCGATGACAAGTAAAAATTGCGAAACATTGCGTTAATCGGTGTGTTTTCGCCTTATAACAGGCAAATCCTGACGAAATATTACGTTAAAACACCAACGACCACACGGTCGCGGCCGTCAATGTCTTGCAGGGTGGTGATTCCGTCAAAACCGGCGTCTTCGAACAGGCTGCAAACGGTGCCGGCCTGCGTTGGGCCAATCTCGACCAGCAGGCGCCCTTGCGGGTTCAGATGCTGTGCGGCACCGGCCGTAATGACCCGATAAGCGTCCAGCCCGTCCCCGCCCGGAGTCAGCGCGATCAGCGGTTCCCAGTTGCGCACCTCGGGCGACAGGGCGGGCATTTCATCGGCTGCGATATAGGGCGGGTTCGAGATGATCACGTCAAATCGCCCGTCGATGTTGTCAAACCAGTCGGAACGGACAAAACGGCTGCGTTTTTCCAGCCCCAACTGTGTGGCATTCTGTTCGGCGATGTTCAGGGCGGCGGGGCTGGTATCAGCCCCCTGCCCCGTGGCCGATTTATTTTCGGCCAGCAGCGTCAGCAGGATACAGCCCGAACCGGTGCCAAGGTCCAGCACAGTTTTAAAGGGGTTGGTCAGCGCGGTTTCCACCAGCAATTCGGTATCCGGGCGCGGGTCCAGCACATCAGGGGTGACGATAAACGCTCGGCCATAAAATTCGCGAGTGCCGATGATGTGTGAAACGGGTTTGCGGGCGCATCTTTCGTCGATTGCCAGTGAAAAGCGGATCATCACGTCATTGGTCACCTCGTCGGGCAACACCAGCGTCAGCCGGCCACGCTCAATGCCCAAAGCATGGGCCATCAGGATACGGGCGTCATTGGCGGCATCGGGCACCCCGGCGGCACGCAGGGCCTGAATGGCGGCGGTCAGGGCCTCGTTAACCGTCATTGCTCCATCTCGGCCAACAAGGTGGCCTGCGCATCGGCCTGAAGCGCGTCGATGATTTCGTCCAGATCGCCCTGCATCACCTGATCCAGCTTGTAAAGCGTCAGGTTGATGCGGTGGTCCGACACGCGCCCTTGCGGGAAATTGTAGGTGCGAATCCGTTCGGACCGGTCGCCCGATCCCACCTGACTTTTGCGATCGGCGGAACGTTCATCGTCAACCCGCTGGCGTTCCAGATCGTAAAGCCGTGTTTTCAGCACCTGCATGGCGATTTCGCGGTTGCGGTGCTGGGATTTTTCCGAACTGACCACAATGATCCCGGTCGGGATATGCAAGATACGCACGGCGGAATCCGTGGTGTTGACGTGCTGGCCACCGGCACCGGAAGCCCGCATGGTGTCGATCCGCAGATCATTGGGATCAATCTGGATGTCCACATCCTCGGCCTCGGGCAGGACGGCCACGGTGGCGGCCGATGTATGCACTCGCCCGCCGGATTCGGTGGTTGGCACGCGCTGCACGCGATGCACACCGGATTCGTATTTCAGGCGGGCGAACACGCCGTCGCCCTGCACATGGGCGATCACCTCTTTGATGCCGCCCAGTTCGGTGATGTTCTGCTCGATGATCTCGAATTTCCAGCCCTTGCTGGCGGCGTAATTCTGATACATGCGCAGCAGATCACCGGCGAACAGCGCGGCCTCGTCCCCGCCGGTGCCCGGGCGGATTTCGATCATCGCGGGGCGGGCGTCGGCGGCGTCCTTGGGCAACAGGGACAGTTGCAGCGCCTGCTCGACCACCGGCAGGCGTTCGCGCAGGGCGGGCAGTTCTTCCTCGGCCAGCTCTTTCATTTCGGGGTCGGCCAGCATGGCTTCGGCCTCTTCCAGATCGGACAAAAGCTGGCGATACTCCGCCACCTGTTCGACCACCGGTTTCAGGTCGGAATATTCACGCGCCAGCGTGGCAATATCAGCCCCCGCGTCGCCTTGGGCCATCTGCGCTTCCAGAAACTCGAACCGCTGGGTGATTTGCATAAGTTTGTCTAAAGGAACCATGCGGGTGTCTTGCCTGCCGGATGTGATTTGGTCAAGGGGCGGATGTGTGATATAATATAGCTATGAAAGAAATTGCCTTTATTCTGGCGGTTTTAGCCGCCCCTGCATTTGCCGACGTGGTTGGCCCCGGCGGCAAGGTGATTGATTGTTACTGCACAGACCAGAACGGCGAACGGGTGGAACTGGGTCAGACCATCTGTCTGGACGTGGGCGGGCGCCGTTTTACCGCCCGTTGCGAAATGTCCCTGAACAACCCGATGTGGCGCGAGCAGCAAGAGGGCTGTGTCTCATCCAGCCTGATCGAGCGCTTTCAGCGCCTCGACCCAACCACGCAGCCGCTTGGCGTTAACCCCAAAATCTGACCGGCCATAGCGCAGGCGGCCAAACAGGGTGACACGGCTGCCTTGTCCATTTGGCTCAACTGTAACAGTGGTGTAATCGGGAAACCCGAACACCAGCGAGCGGGTCACATAGGTGATCATCCCTTCTTCGGCACTGCCTGCCAGATATTTGGTGCGCGGGGTGGGCAGGATAACCTGCTGCAGCATATGCCACATCTGCTGTGGCGGGGCTTTGAAATCGGCCACAAACAGCGCCCCACCCTGTTCGATCACTGGCGCGTCGGGTGTGGCACCCGTTGGCGGTGCCACATGCAGCTGCGCAATATCATCGGGGGCCAGCCGGATATAGACAAGCCCCGAAAGCGCGATCATCAGCAACAGCCATGCGGTGTTGATGGCGGTTTTGCGGATCATCCTCTTGCCCTCTTGTTCCATGCCCACAGGCACATCAATTCCGTGGCCACATGCGCCCCTGCAATCGCGGTGGCCCCAGTGGTGTCATAGGGCGGCGAGACCTCGACCACATCACCGCCCACCATATTGATCCCCGCCAGATCGCGCAGGATGATGGATGCCTGCGCACTGGTCAGCCCACCCCAGACGGGCGTGCCGGTTCCGGGCGCAAAGGCCGGGTCCAGACCGTCGATATCAAAGGTCAGGTATGTCTGGTAATCCCCTAATATCGCTTTGATTTTCTTCGCTGTGGCTTGTGGTCCAATGCTATGCACCTCGCGCGCATCAATGATGTTCACGCCCAAGGTATCCTCGTTCGTGGTGCGGATGCCCACTTGCACGCTGCGCTTGGGGTCGATCAGACCTTCCTTCACGGCCTTGTAGAACATCGTGCCATGATCGACGCGGGACATGTCATCATCGGCCCAAGTGTCGGTATGGGCATCGAATTGCAGCAAGGAAAGTGGCCCGAACTTTGCCGCATAAGCCCTTAATATCGGGAAAGAAATATAGTGATCCCCGCCCAGACACAGCGACGCCGCACCGGCCTCTAGTATCCCCGTGATATGCGCCGTTAGCGCCGCCGGAAAGGCCGGAATATCGGCATAATCAAACGCCAGATCGCCATAATCCACCACGT
>WGBJ01000139.1 GCA_015494385.1 Marinosulfonomonas sp. | reverse complement strand
TTGATAACCCTCGACATCGCCCAGAATTTCATCGGCAATGTCGAATTTCTCGCAATACAATGCGCGGTTTTCGATCACATGGGCCTCGTCCGCCCAAACCTTTTCGGCCACGCGCTGCAACGGCAGCGGCAGTGGTGCGCCGGAAAAATCGCGCAGTTTCTTGATGCGGGCGATGGACTGCGGGCCACCGGCCACGAAACCCGACCGCAATCCCGGCAGGTTGGATCGCTTGGAGAGCGAGTGGAAAATCAGTACCCGTTCCGGATCAACGCCCATTTCGCGGGCCACCTGCAAGGCGCCAACCGGCGGGGTGTCGCGGTAAATCTCGCTGTAACACTCATCCGCGAAGATTTGGAAATCGTATTTTTCGGCCAGTGTGATCAAGTCTTGCCAATATTCACGGCTTGCCACCGCGCCCTGCGGGTTGGAGGGCGAACAGATATAGGCAATCGCGGTGCGGTTCAGCACATCATCCGGCAGGCCCGCGTAATCGGGCAGAAATCCGTTTTCCGCATCCGCTGCAACGTAAACCGGCTCGGCCCCGACCGAAAGGGCTGCCACGGCGTAGACCTGATAAAACGGGTTTGGTGTCAGCACCACAGGCTGTTTGCCGCCTTTGGTTTCGGGGCACAGCGCCATTGCGGCGTTATACAGCCCCTCGCGGGTGCCGTTGACGGCGGAAATCTGGGTTGCGGCGTCTACAGCCACGCCAAAGCGGCGCTTGATCCAGCCTGAAATCGAGGCCAGCAATTCGGGCGATCCGGCATTGGGCGGGTATTTGCGGAATTCCTTGCCGTGTCTGGTGATAATATCCAGCACCCAGTCGGGGAAATCATGCTGCGGCTCGCCGATGGTCATATGCAACACATCACCGCCCGCCGCATGTGCGTCGAGAAGCCCGCGAAGACGCGGAAAAGCATACTCTGGGAGGTTCGAAAACCGCTCCGGAAAGTCCATATCTGCCTCAATTATCGGGATCATTAGCGTCCCGTTTGAGGTGAATCTAAACCAATCCGGTGAATCCGTCCAGAAAAACCCTTGGATAATATCGGCTTGCGACGCGATCCTGTGGCATTTAGGACAATGCTCTGATTTTTACGATCCGAAACCCAGCCGGGACGCGCCCGACCCCGGGTGGGCGTTGCTACATTCCTTGAACAGAAATGTGGTCGAAGAAAATCAAACCGATTGTGAATATTGCAACGCTGCAATGCGCCCTCCCGTGGGGAGGGTCGGGCGCGTCCCGGCGTGCCGCCGGTCCAGAACCGTTTACACTAACGCAATACCGCCTCGGCCGCCGCGCCCAGACGCAACAAACGCTCCTCGTTCATCGGTGGGGAAACGAACATGATCCCGCAGGACGGCACCCCTGTTGGCAGGGTCAAAGCCGCCCCGCCCATCAGGTTGGCAATCCGCGTATTGCGCAGGGCGTGCAGGTTTACATCGACGTAATAATCGTGATCTGTGGCCAATCGTTTCAGATCAGGCGGCAGGATTTGCGAGGTCGGCATGATCACCGCATCCATTCCCGCCACCCGCGCGTCATAGGCCGCCCGCAATCGGCGCAGTTTCATCCAGCCCTCGACAAATTCGACACCTGAAAATGTCGCCCCCGCGCGGAACCGTTCCAGAATTTCGCCAAAGACCTTGTCCGGTGCCGCCTCGATTTCACGGTGCCACTGGGCATAGGCCTCGGTGGTGAACAGCACCGCTGACAGTTCCAGCGCCTCGCTCACCTCGGGCGCTTCACCCTCCGTAACAACCGCGCCTGCTGCCTTCAGCTTTTCCACCGCGCCCATGAACCCCGCCATAGGCTCCTCGCGCACGCCATCCATGGCTTCGGTTTTCAGGATCATCAACCGCTTGCCCTGCAAGCTGACCCCCTGCAAATCCGCCGCCTTGCCACCTTCCAAAGCCGCCAGCATCAGTGCGGCATCCTCGACCGAGCGGCACAGCGGACCGACCGTGTCAAAGCTTTCGCACAGGGGCACCACACCCTTTAGCGACAGGCGGCCCGAGGTGGTTTTCAACCCCACCAGATCATTCCACGCAGATGGTATGCGCACCGATCCCCCCGTGTCCGAGCCGATGCCGCAGGGGGCCAGATCAAAGGCCACCGAGGTTGCCGCACCCGAGGACGAGCCACCGGCAACCGAGTCAGGATCATTCACGCTGGGCGGGCTTTCGGTGACCGGATTATAGCCCAGCCCCGAAAACGCCAGTTCGGACATATGGGTTTTTCCCAAACAGACCAGCCCCGCTTCGGTGGCATTTTTCAGCACCTCGGCGTCCTCGTCCGGCACGCGGCCTTTCAACAGGGCCGACCCCGCTTCGGTCGCCACCCCCGCCGTATCAAACAGGTCTTTCCACGATACCGGCACGCCATCCAGCA
>WGBJ01000138.1 GCA_015494385.1 Marinosulfonomonas sp. | reverse complement strand
TGGATGTCGGTGCAGGCCGAAAGCCTTGGCCCTGTGTTCAACTTTGTCGAGGGGTATGAAACCTTCTGGACCTACGTCCCGCATTTCGTGCATTCGCCGTTCTACGTCTACGCCTATGCGTTCGGCGACGGCTTGGTCAACGCGCTTTATGCGGTTTACGAGGAAGGCGACGCAGGGTTTCAGGACAAGTATTTCGAGATGCTAAAGGCAGGTGGGTCCAAGCACCACAAGGAGCTGTTGGCGCCGTTCGGGCTGGATGCAAGTGATCCCAAGTTCTGGGACAAGGGCTTGAGCATGATTTCGGGGATGATTGACGAGTTGGAGGCGATGGAGGGATGAGCATTACCTCATCTATGTAAAAGGCAGGGTTCAGCCGCAACATCTTGAATGTGATTCAAGAATTCCTATATAAATACCATCTGCGGTTGCATCGTTGTGCCGCAGCCCATTTGTATAGGAGTATCGATTGCCTCTGTTTTTGCGTGCCCTGCCCCTTTCGTTCCAGACCTACTGGCGTTATCTGATTTTGTTGCCGTTTTTGGCAATCGCAGCCTTTGTTTTTTATGTCATCGGATCCTTCATTCCGTTTGTCAGCTATCTGGTTCCCGCTGCTGTCAGTGCCTATTGCCTCCTTGCGGGGCTTCGCATTGCGTTGGTGGCGCGTGGTCATTACAAAAGGCCAAGCAATAAACAATTGATTATGGCCAGTTTTGTTTATGCCATCCTGCTTTTGGTTGCGAAAAATGTCTTTGGGTTGGTTATCGGGGCCGGTCTTCTGGTCATGGCCCAATTCGGGATGACAGTTAATGACAGTAATATATTGTCCTATGCCCTGGTGATTTTCCCCCTCTACTACATTCTGATTGCGATCTATGGCAGCCTTATTGCCGTGCCGATGACAGAGGCCGTATCTGCCGATCCGCGTGGTCCGGATAACGGCTATTTCTTCGGCTTTGGCACCGGATTTTTCAGCCTGTTTCCCGTTACGCTGATTTGGTCCTATGGCGGGAAATTCTTTGCCTTCTTTGGCGAAGTCTGGACACTGTTTTTCATGCTGTTGGGGGCACTGATCGCCGCATTTAATGGGGAAGACATTCCTTGGGAGTGGAACTTTGATCTGGGCTATTTGCTGGGCGGGACATTGTTCATGGCATGGGCCTCTAGCTGGTTTTTTGCTACGGCTGTTCTGGCCTGGGAAAAGGCCAGACAACGCCGCAAGCAGGCCCGGGTTGATGCAATCGAGGCAGAGCGCCTAAGTGGCGATGACCTTCGCGCGCTGCGCAAATCGCGGCAGCGGTAGAATTTTCCATCCAGAGGTAAAGCGCGGTTTCGGCGGAGTGTTCAAGGATGTGAAAGGTACTCGAGCCTGCCTCACACTTGCGGCAGTTGCAATACCACCTGAAACCCGTCCTGTTGCCCCGTTGCAGGGGATGAAATTTCCAGTTTGCCGCCAATCCCCTTGGCAATGGTCTGCACAATCGCCAGCCCCAGCCCGCTGCCCTCGGCGCTGCTGTCACCGCGGGCAAAGCGTTGGGTCAGGGCGTCCAGAACCTCGGGTGGAACCACAGGGCCGGCGTTGACCACCTGCAATGTGCCATCCGGTTTCAGGGTGACATTGACCGGCGCGTTTTCATCGCCGTGGCGCAGGGCGTTTTCCAGCAGGTTGCGGGCGGCAATGGCAAAGGCATCCGCATCAACCCGCGACATCACCGGTTCCGGCGGCAGGTCCAGCATCAGCCGGTTGCCCCTGTCGCTATGCGCCAGATCATCGGCCACCATCCGCAGCACCATCGCCAGATCATGTGGCGTATCGCTTAGCAGATTGGCCCCTTCGGCCCGCGCCATCTGCATCAGCTTTTCCGACAGACGGTTCAGCCGTTTCAGCGATGCCTCGATGTCGTCCGCCCGCTTGCGGGTGCCGTCCTCGCCGGTTTCCGCGCTTAGCCGCTGCGTCTGGGCCAATGCGGCGGCCACAGGGGTGCGCAGTTCATGGGCGGCGTTGGCGGCAAAGCTGCGTTCGGCCGCCAGCGTGCGTTGCAGGCGGGCCAGCAGGGCATTCACCGCTTCGGCCACGGGGGTGATTTCATCGGGCAAACCGCCGGTATCAACCGGCGTCAGGTCATTGCCATCGCGGCTGGCCACACCGGCCCGAAACCCGCGCAAGGGGCGCAGCATCAGGCGCACCAGCAACCAGATCCCGCCCAGCGTCAGCGGCAGCAGGACAAACAGCGGCAGGCCCAGCGCCATCAGGGTTTCACGCGAAACTTCGGCGCGGTGGTCCAGCGGTTCGGCAATGGCGATGTTGAATTCCCCGCCAAGGGCCGCGTCGTAATACAGCCGGTGGGTGGGTGTTTGCACAAAGCCGCTTTTGGAATAGGGCGGGAAATCGCGAATATCGGCGTCATGCGAGCGCAGCAGCACCCGTCCTGCATTGTTGCGCACCACATAGGTCAGGAATTCGTCATGTTCGCGCAGGGTGGTGATCAACTGCTCGGTGCCGTCATCCTCGCGTTCGAACACATCCTGAATGGCCAGTGGCAGGATGCGTTGTGCGGTTTCCTGCAGGGCGCTGTCAAAAACCTCGTCAATTTCACCGCGGATGGTGGCTGCGGTAATCAGCGAGGTTGCGATCCACAAAACCGCCACCCCCAGCCCGATCGCCAGCGCCAGCCGCGCCTGAAGGGAGGATGGCAGCCTCATGCAGCCCCCCCCAACCGGTAGCCCATGCCCCGCACGGTTTCGATGCTGCCTTTGTCCAGTTTCTTGCGCAGACGGCTGACATGCACCTCGATGGTGTTGCTCTCGACCTCGGTGTCAAAAGCATAGAGCCGTTCTTCCAGCTGGGCCTTGGACAATATCTGCCCGGGCCGCTGCACAAAGGCCTCGAACAGCACCCATTCGCGTGCGGTCAGTTTGACCGGCTTGCCGTCACGGCGCACCGATTTGGCGGCCAGATCAATTTCCAGATTGCCGATGGTGATCAACGGGTTGGGGTTGCCGGAATAGCGCCGCGCCACAGCGGCCAGCCGCGCCGAGAGTTCGGACAGATCGAACGGTTTGACCATATAGTCATCCGCACCCGCATTCAGCCCCTCGATCCGGTCGCTGATCTGGTCCAGTGCGGTCAGGATGATCACCGGCGTGACATCGCCCCGCCCGCGCAATTCGCGCAAAAACGGCAGGCCCCGCCCGTCAGGCAGCATCAGATCCAGCAGCACCAGATCATAGGAGGCACTGGCCAGATAGTCGCCCGCCTCGTCCAGTCGGGTGACCCAATCGACCGAATGGCCCTCTGCCATGATCTGGTCGCGCACACCTGCGCCCAGCACCGTATCATCCTCGATCAATAAAACCCGCATCTGTTGTTCTGCCTTTTTGTCCCCGCGCCCCTCTATCTTGCACAAAGCTGACAGCCACCTGAAGCAGAAAAGAATAAATCCTTCAGGTTGGTGTCAGGAAACGCGCACATAAAGCAGGCAACTTAACCCGAAGCGGGAGATGGATAATGAAAAAATCGCTAATGCTTGCCAGTGTTCTGGCCACCCTGTCGGCGGGCACCCTTGCCTATGCCGATGATGACGACTGCTATGTGCCGATGTCTCAATGGCAATCGCGCGGCGCCGTGCGCAATATGGCCGAGGCACAGGGCTGGGATGTGCGCCGCATCAAGATTGACGATGGTTGTTACGAGGTCAAAGGCTATGACGCCTCGGGTCGCAAAATCGAGGCCAAGATTGATCCGGCCACTTTGGCAGTGATCGAAATGGAATACGAGGGCCGCAAGCATCGCGAAGAAGATGAAGATGAAGACGACGATGATGATGATGGCGGTCGCCGCAGCAATGGCGGCAACACAGCCCCGATGACACCATCCAATCCCCCCGATAACGGGTTGTTCGCACCGGGTGGCAAGCCGAAGGTGATAATCCAATGATCAAGGTCTGGGATCCTCTGCTGCGACTGTTCCACTGGAGCCTTGTTGCAAGCATCGCAATTGCATGGCTGACCGGTGAAGACGGCGAAGCCCTGCACGAATGGGCCGGTTATGCCGCCCTTGGCCTGATTGCTTTTCGTCTGGTTTGGGGATTGATCGGCCCGCGTTACGCCCGTTTCACCCAGTTCATTCGCGGCCCGAAAGAGGTGATCACCTATACCAAGGATATGCTGAACAAACGCGAGAAGCGTTATATCGGGCATAATCCCTTGGGCGCTGCGATGGTGGTTGCTCTGCTCGCCACAACAGCGGCCACCGGGTTTACCGGATGGCTGATGGCGGAACCGGAACGTATGGCCATGCTGCCCGAAATGCCTGCCTTTGTCACACCGGCCTTTGCCGATTCTGACGAGGACGAAGAACACGAATACGGCGGATATGGTGAAGGCGGCGAGGAAGCCATGGAGGAAATCCACGAATTTTTCGCCAACCTGTTGTTAGTGCTGATCTTCCTGCATGTGGCCGGCGTGATCTATGCCAGCAGACGCCACAAGGAAAATCTGGCCCGCGCTATGGTCACCGGCCAAAAGCTTGCTGCGGCACCTGACGATATTTCCTGACGACCCACGTCCACTCACGGAACGTCCCCCGGCCCCGCCTCTTGTCAGCAAGAGCGGGGCCACTTTTTTGGCAAACCCGAATTTCCAAAGCTGACAGCAACCTGAAGCAGTTTAATGCAAACTGTCAGGTAAGGGTCAGGCGGGGGCGTCAAAAGGAATGCAAGAAAACGAAATCTGGAGACTATGAAATGAAAACCCTACTGTCCGTACTGGCCCTGACCACCGCAATCGCCGCCCCGGTTGCCGTTGCCGCCAAGCCCGTTACCTTTACCGCTCAGATGAAAAACTATCGCGGCCCCGGCGCCTATCTGGCGATCTATGTCACCGACAAAAGCGGCGCCTACAAAGGCACCCTGTGGATGGCCGGTGGCAAGTCGAAGTATTACAAGCACCTTCCCGGCTGGCATCGTGCCACACGCGGCGATCTGGGTCAGGTGCGCGGCATCACCGGCGCCAGCGTTGGCGCGGGCCGCACGCTGAAAATCACCCTTGATCTGTCGGATGCGCTGTTTGATGCGGGATACAAGCTGCACGTTGACAGTTCGGTCGAGGACGGTCGCGACATGGCCAACGATGTTGTGATCCCGCTGACCAGCGCCAATGCAGGCAAGCCGGCACGCGGCAAGCGTTACGTCAGCAGCTTTACCTTTAAATAAACCCCGATACCCCGTGATAAGGATACCCGTGATGTTGCGTTCTCTGCATAAATATGCCGGTCTGTTTGCCACCGTTCTGGTGCTTGTTTTGGCCATCAGTGGTGTAACCCTTTCGGTTATTCCCGCCTGGAACAAACTACAGGCCCCCGCCATGATCGAATCCAGCCTGAGCGTGGCTGATCTGGCGGCACGGGTATCCACAAATTATCCGGGGGTCGAGCAAATCAAACGCGCGCCTTCGGGTCGCATCACCGCCTATTACTTTGAAGGTGATATTGCCGGCGCGGTGGTGGTTGACCCCGCCACCGGCAAAGGTGTTGCCAATTATGACGCCTCGCCGGTTGTGCAATGGCTGACCAGCCTGCACCGTTCGCTGTTGCTGGGCGATGGTGGCCGTCTGACGGCTGCCGCCGGTGCGCTGGCGATGCTGTTTTTGTCAATCTCGGGTCTGTTTCTGGTGGCGCGGCGCATGGGGGGCTGGCGGCAGTTCTTTGCCCGCACCCGTGGCCCGCTGGCCGGTCGTTTGCATGTGGAAATCGGCCGTTTCACGGCGGCAGGTCTGATTATGGCCTCGGTGACCTCGCTTTACATGGTCGCCAATACATTCGAGGTTCTGCCACAGGAAAACACCACCCCCGATTTCCCGGCCGAAGTCAGCGGAGAAATGGGCCTGAACCCGGCCGATATGCCTGCCCTTGCGACTATCCCCGTCAGCCAGATGCGCGATCTGACCTTTCCCTATGCCGATGATCCGACCGATGTTTACACCATCAGCACCGACAGCGGCGAAGGCTATGTCGATCAAGGCACCGGCACAATGCTGGCATGGCAACCGCTTGGCCCTTGGCAGCAGGTGTTCGAATTCATCTATATGCTGCACACAGGTCAGGGCGCATGGTGGCTGGGTCTGATCATGGGCCTGATGGTTCTGGGTGTGCCGGTAATGGCAACAACCGGTGTGATCATATGGTGGGCCGCACGGCGTGCCCGTCCGAAAATGCCCAAAGGTGTAGCTGCCAAGCAGGCCGACACAGTGATCCTTGTTGGCTCCGAAGGGGGCAGCACATGGGGCTTTGCCGCCACGCTGCAAGACGCGCTGATGGCCAAGGGTCATTCGGTCCACGCCGCCCCGATGTCGCGGTTCGACCCCGAAAAATACACATCCGCCAAACAGATCATCCTGCTGGCCGCCACCTATGGTGATGGCGCGGCCCCGTCCTCGGCCAAAGGGTTTATGGACAAGCTGGTTGCCCTGAAAACCGCCCCCGCTGCCAAACTGGCCGTTCTGGGCTTTGGCGACCGCCAGTTCCCCGCCTATTGCGCCTTTGCACAGCAAGTGGTTGAGCAGGCAGAAGAAAAAGGCTGGGATCAACTGGTCCCGATGGATACGGTCGATCAGCAATCGCCACAGGATTTCGCCCGCTGGGGCATGGCGCTGGGTCAAGCACTGGGCCATGAACTAGAACTGGTGCATGAACCCGCACAGCCCAAAACCCGTCAGTTGACCCTGATTTCCCGCCGCGATTATGGTCTCGAGGTGCAGGCCCCCACCGCGATCCTGCGCTTTGCTTTGCCCCGCACGTCCCTGCTGGAGCGTCTGCGCGGCCGCGGTTGGAAACGGTTCGAGGCCGGTGATCTGCTGGGCATCCTGCCCCAAGGCTCGGACATCGCGCGGTTATATTCGCTGGCCAGCGGCACCCGTGACGGTTTTGTCGAGATTTGCGTCAAGAAACACGCACATGGTCTGTGTTCGGGTCAATTGCTGGATCTGCAAATCGGCGACAGCATCACCGCCTTCATCCGCCCCAACCCCGATTTCCGGCCTGCCCGTAACAAGAAGCCGGTGATCCTGATCGGGGCCGGCACTGGCATCGGCCCGCTGGCCGGCTTTGCCCGCGCCAACACCAAACAGCGCCCGATGCACCTGTATTTCGGCATCCGCCACGAAGCATCCGACCTGTTCTATGGCGAGGAAATGCCCGCATGGCAGGACGGTGGCCATCTGGAAACGGTGAACATTGCCGCATCGCGTACCGAACAACGCGCCTATGTGCAGGACATCCTGCGCCGTGACGCCGCCAAGATTGCCGCCCTGATTGAGGATGGCGCGCAGATTCTGGTTTGTGGCGGGCGTGAAATGGCCGCCGGTGTGACGCAGGCCCTGCACGATGTGCTTACCCCGCACGGGCTGTGCCCGATCAAGCTGAAATCCGAAGGAAGATACGCCGAAGATGTCTATTGAACTGACCCACATCAAAATGGGTGGCCCTGTGATGGGCACCCGCTGGACCGCCGATCTGGGCCTGCCCGACGGGATTGACCCCGCAGCCGTTGAAACCGCCTTGGCCGATGCGGTGGCGCAAGTGGATGCGCAGATGTCCACATGGAAAGCGGACAGCGACCTGATGCGCCTGAACGCGGCACCGGTCGGGGAGTGGGTGGAAACACCGCCCGAACTGATGCAGGTGCTGGTGCGCGGACTGGAAATCGGTCAGGCCTCGGACGGGGCGTTCGACATCGGGCTGGGGGATCTGGTCAACGCCTGGGGCTTTGGCGCCGATAACGCCGACGAGGGCGCGATCCGCGCCAATCTGGGCCAACCCCGCCGCCCCGCGCACGAGGTGCTGGAACTGGACGAACAGGGCCTTCGCGCCCGCAAACTGGCCCCGCTGGCGCTGGATTTGTCCGGCATTGCCAAAGGATACGGCGTGGACCGGATGATGCAGGTTTGCGATGATTTCGACATCCCCTCGGCCCTTGTGGCGCTGGACGGGGAATTGCGTGCCAAAGGTGTGCAACCCGACAGCACCCCGTGGACCGTCGTGATCGAAAAACCCGCCTATGACGCCCGCCTGCCGTTGTCGATGCTGGAACTACAGGACGCAGCCGTGGCCACATCAGGCGATTACCGCCACTGGGTCGAAGTCAGCCAAACCCGTTTTTCCCACACGATGGATCGCCGCATGGGTGGCCCCGCACAGCCCGGCATTGCCGGTGTCACAGTGGTAGCCGCAGACGGAATGACGGCGGATGCGATGGCCACCGCCATTCTGGTGCTTGGGGTCGAGGACGGCTGTGCATTTGCCCAAAAACACCGGATCGACTGCCTGATACTGGAACGGTCCGGCAACGAGCTGCGCCAGCACGCTGTCGGACCGCTGTTTGACGTCAACGACTAGGCCGGGGACCTATTCGTCCTGAACCGTCAGAACCATTCCTTGGGAATTGCGGTACTTGTTGCCGCCAAGATGTTCAAAGGTCACACAGGTTTCGCCCTTTTTGGGGCCACGGGTCATGTTCATGCAAACCCCGTTGTCACTGTATTTCCATGTGCCCCCACCGGACATAATAAACGCTTTCATCCGCACGGTGCCATCAGTGTTATACTGCAAACGCACTGTCATCCCCTTGCGTGAGGTGGTCAGGGTTTTGCCAATAATTTCCTTTGCAATCCGGTCCTTGGACATGATTTCGGCGGCGGCCGGAAGGGTTGTTGCCGTAAAAACGGCGGCTGTAAGGGCAAGGGATGTAATCAGTTTATGCATAGCCTGTCTCCTGAAGTTTCAGACGGATTGAATTATTCTTCTGCTTTCCTTGAAATAAGTTATTGACCTATTACTTACAAGGTGTGATTAGATAAACATCATATAAAGCGAGGGAATACCATGAAGATCAGTTTTCTAGGAGCCGCCCGCGAAGTCACGGGATCATGTTATCTGGTTGAAACCGAAGCCGGCCGTTTTCTGGTAGATTGCGGTATGGTTCAGGGAAGCCGTGAAGCGATGGCGCGCAACCGCGAACCCTTTGCTTTTGATGTGGGAACAATTGATTTTGTGCTGCTGACCCATGCCCATATCGACCACAGCGGGCTGCTGCCCAAACTGGCCCGTGACGGATACGAGGGGCCGATCTATACAACTGCCGCCACAACAGACCTGTTGCAGGTTCTGCTGCCCGACAGCGCCTATATTCAGGAATCCGACGCCAAACGTGCGCGGCGTCGCGCCCGGGGCAAAAAGGTGGATGACGCCACCCCCGCCTATACCATTGACGACGCCAAATCCGCGCTGGCCCTGTTGCAGCCGGTGGATTACGACACCGACGTCACACCGCGCAGCGATGTGCGCTGTCGCTACCGCGATGCGGGGCATATTCTGGGGTCCGCCATTATCGAGGTCTGGGTGACCGAAGGCGACAAGGAAACCAAAATCGTGTTCAGCGGCGATCTGGGCCAACCGCACCGCCCGATCCTGCGCGACCCGACCCCGATTGAGGATGCCGACATCCTGTTTATCGAATCCACTTATGGCAACCGGATGCACAAAAGCCATGACGACACCCTGAAAGAACTGGCCGAGGTGGTGGACAACACCCTGAACGTCAAGGGCGGCAATGTGATCGTGCCTGCCTTTGCCGTGGGGCGCACGCAAGAGATCCTGTATCACCTGCACCGTCTGACCCGTCAGGGCCGCCTGCATGATCTGAAGATATTCGTCGACAGCCCGATGGCCTCGAAGGCGACCGAAATCACCAAAAAGCACTTCGAGCTGTTTGACGAACAGGCCCGCGATCTGGTCGAATGGCATGACGAGGGCGCCGATCTGCCCTATCTGCATTTCACCGCCAGCGTTGACGAATCCAAGGCGTTGAACCAGATCCGGTCCGGCGCGATCATCATTTCCGCCAGCGGCATGTGCAACGCGGGGCGCATCCGCCACCACCTGCGCAACAATCTGGCACGACCACAGTGCAGCATTCTGATCACCGGTTATCAGGCCGAAGGCACTTTGGGCCGCCGGCTGGTCGATGGTGCCCCCGTTGTGCGCATTTTCGGTGATGAAATTCCGGTCAATGCCAGCGTCCATACCCTGAACGGCTTTTCCGCCCATGCGGATCAGGCCGCGTTGCTGGAATGGACCAGCTATTTCAAAACCGCGCCCAAACAGGTCTTTGTGGTGCATGGCGAAACCAAGGCCGCCGAAGAATTTTCCGGCCTGCTGAAAAATCGCTATGGTTGGAAAACACTGGTCCCCGAACACGGGCAGACCGTTACATGGAATCCGCAAACCCAAAGGCTGCAATCATGAGCTACAGCGACTGGAGCAAAGCCCTGCAAGAGGAAATCCTGCATAGTCCCGCCTACAAGCTGGCCTATGAGGACATAGACCTGCTGGCCGACGACGATCTACGCCCCGTGCGCCTGCAACTGGAACTGATGAAGCCCGAACGCGCCCTTCAGGAACAGGGGATCAATTCTACCGTGGTGGTGTTTGGCAGTGCCCGCACATTATCACTGCAAGAGGCAAAACAGCGCCTTGAGCAGGCCGAGCAAGCCTGCGTTGCCGACCCCGACAATCCCGCTACACAAAAGGCGCTGAACGTGGCCATCCGCCAGCACCGGCAGGCCGGATACTATGAGCAGGCCCGCGAATTTGCCACGCTGGTTTCCAAACGGTTCCAGCAGGAAAAGCGGCGCGATTTCGTGGTGATCACGGGCGGTGGCCCCGGCATCATGGAGGCCGCCAACCTTGGCGCCTACGAGGCCGAGGCCCGATCCATCGGGCTGAACATTACCCTGCCCCATGAACAAAAACCAAACCCGTTTATCACCCCGGAACTGGCGTTCCGGTTCCACTATTTTGCCATCCGCAAGATGCATTTCCTGATGCGCGCCAAAGCGCTTGTCGCCTTTCCCGGCGGCTTTGGCACCTTTGACGAATTGTTCGAGGCACTGACCCTGATCCAGACCCGCAAGATGCAACGTGTGCCGGTGGTGCTGTTTGGTGCGGAATTCTGGCACCGGGCGGTTGATTTTGACTTCCTGATTGCCGAAGGTGTGATAGCACCCGAAGATCGCGATCTGTTCGCTTTCGTCGAAACAGCCGAACAGGCCGTTAAGGTTCTACACGATTTCTATCAGGGGAAGCCCCCAAAATGACGCCCCGCCCCAGGAACAATACGTCCACAGACAATACGCCCCAAGGAGTAACACTATGACCCGCAAATTTTCCGTCTTTCTGGTCCTCGCCGTGATTGCGGCGTTCATGGGCTATGCCGCCTGGAAGGTGCTGCTGGCCCCCAGTGATCTGCCCCCCGAAGGGTTTGCCCGTGGCAATGGCCGGATCGAGGCCGATCTGATCGACGTATCCGCCCGCCTGCCCGGTCGGGTCAAAACCATCACCGTGCGCGAGGGTGATCTGGTTAAAACCGGTGACGTTCTGGCTGTTATGGACACCGCCGAACTGGAAGCACAACGGCAACGCTCGATCGCCGCCATCGCCAGCGCCAAAGCCGCCGTGGCCGTGGCCGAAGCCGGTGTCAGTCAGGCCGAAGCCAAGCTGGCCCTTGCCCAAAGCGAGGTCAAGCGGTCGGAAGAATTGAACCGCAAGGGTGTGGTTTCCCAAGAGGCGCTGGACATCAAACGCACCGAAGTCGAATCCTCGCAAGCCGCGCTGGCCGCCGCCAAGGCCAATGTCGAAGCCAAAAAGCGCGCCGTCGAGGCAGAAAAGGCTGCGTTGCAACAGATTGAAACCCAGATTGCCGACAGCACACTTTACGCCCCTGCTGTTGGCCGTGTTCTGTACCGTCTGGCCCAGCCCGGCGAAGTTGTTGGCAGTGGCGGCAAAGTGCTGACGCTGGTCAGTTTGGAAGATGTCTATATGGAGTTTTTCCTGCCCGCCAAAGCGGCTGCCAGTGTCGTTATCGGCGATGGTGCGCGCATTGTGGTGGATGTCATGCCCAATATTTCGATCCCGGCTGTGGTGTCATTCGTTGCCCCGCAGGCACAATTCACTCCGAAACAGGTGGAAACACTGGAAGAACGTGAAAGCCTGATGTTCCGCACCCGTGTTCGCATCCCGCCAGAGCTGATCCAAAACCAGATCGAACGCGTGAAAACCGGTGTGCGTGGCGTGGCCTGGGTGCGGTTGTCCGGCCCGGACGGCCTGCCTGACTGGCCCAAAGACCTGACCCCGCCCCTGCTCAAAGACCTGCCCGCCCCCGCAGACGAAGGCGCAAGCAATTGACCATGAGCCCGAACCACCCGGATGCCGCGGCAAAACTGACATCGGTCAGCCACGCCTATGGCAAGGTGATGGCGTTGCAAGACGTCACCCTGACCCTGCCCGCCGGTAAAATGGTTGGCCTTCTGGGGCCGGACGGGGTGGGGAAATCCACCCTGATGGGGCTGGTGGCCGGAGCCAAGCGGCTGCAAAGCGGTACGATTGAAACGCTGGGTGGCGATATGTCCAACGCCCGCCACCGCACCCAGATCGGCCGCCGGCTGGCCTTTATGCCGCAAGGGTTGGGGCGCAACCTGTATCACGACCTCAGCCTGCTGGAGAATCTTGAATTCTTTGGCAAACTGTTCGGTCTGGACGCCGCTGAACGCAAATCCCGCATCACCCGTCTGACCCGTGCCACGGGCCTGTATCCGTTCCTTGACCGCCCCGCCGGAAAGCTGTCGGGCGGGATGAAACAGAAGGTGGGCCTGTGCGCCGCGCTGATCCATGATCCCGATTTCCTGCTGCTGGATGAGCCAACCACCGGCGTTGACCCGCTGTCGCGCCGCCAGTTCTGGGATCTGATCGACAACATCCGCGCGGACCGTCCGCAAATGAGCGTGCTGGTCTCCACCGCCTATATGGAAGAGGCCGCATTGTTCGACCATCTGGTCGCGATGAACGACGGTCGAGTACTGGCACAAGCCAGCCCCGCCGACCTGATGGCGCAAACCGGCACCGACACGGTCGAGGCTGCCTATGTCTCCCTGCTGACCGAGGATGAGCCACACGACGAGGCCGCCAAACCCGCCGTTGCCCCGCCTGCGGCCACCCCCTTGCCCGCAGGTGCAGAACCTGCCATCCGCGCCCGCAACCTGACGCGGCGCTTTGGTGATTTCACGGCCGTTGACAATGTCAGTTTCGACATTGCCAAGGGCGAAATTTTCGGCTTCCTTGGCTCGAACGGCTGCGGCAAAACCACCACAATGAAAATGCTGACCGGTCTGCTGCCTGCCTCGGATGGCGAGGCATGGATTTTCGGCAAACCCGTGGATGCGCAGGACATCACCACCCGCAACCGCGTCGGGTTCATG
>WGBJ01000137.1 GCA_015494385.1 Marinosulfonomonas sp. | reverse complement strand
ACGCCACCCGCAGCTGGCAGGATATTTGCGATCCGACCCCGCTGTGGGGCCACCTGCGCGATTTCGTCGGTGATCCGGATGACCGGCGCAACTGGTTCGGTGACGCCACGCTTGATGATGGCAGGCAGCTGGAATGCCAGATCAGCCCGCTGGCTGGTGGCGCGACAATGGTTAAATTCCACGTTAAGCCAGCCCCGAAAAAGCCCACCAAAAAACGCAACGCCCCACGAAAAACCTCCGCCAAGGCATGAACGGGTTTTCGCCGCGCGCTTGGCAGGCTAAGGTCGCGCCATGTGCAGTCGTTCCGTTTCCCTTACCCTGTCCTCCAGCGACAAAACCGCAAATCTGGCCCGCCACATCGCTCCGCGTCTGACAGCGGGTGATGTGCTACTGCTGGACGGGCCAATCGGGGCCGGCAAAAGCTTCTTCGCCCGCACCCTGATCCTTGATCTGTTGCCTGTGCCCGAGGACATCCCCTCACCCACCTTCACGCTGGTCCAAACCTATGACACCCCCAATTTCGAGGTCTGGCATTGTGACCTTTACCGCCTGTCCACCCCTTACGAGGTGCAGGAACTGGGCATCGAGGATGCGTTTCAAGACGCCGTTTGCCTGATTGAATGGCCCGACCGTCTGGGTGATCTAACCCCGCCAGATGCGTTAACTCTAACCCTGTCCCTGACCGACACACCCGAGGAACGCCACGCCATCCTGACCGCCACCGATCCCAAATGGTTCCCCTTGCTGGAGTCGCTGGATGCCTGATCGCCCCGCCCTGATTAACCGTTTTCTGGCTGATTCCGGCTGGGGCGATGCGGCGCGCAGCCACCTTGCCGGTGACGCCTCGAACCGTAGCTATCAGCGTCTGCAAATGAATGGAGAAACCGCCGTTCTGATGGACGCCCCGCCCGACCGTGGCGAAGACACCCGCCCGTTCGTGACCATCACCAACCACCTGCTGTCCCTCGGTTTCAGCGCCCCCCGCATCCTTGCGCAGGATGCCGAGAACGGTTTCCTGCTGATCGAAGACCTTGGTGATGCCCTGTTTGCCAAGCTGATCCAGACCAGCCCCGAAATGGAACAGCCGCTTTATTCCGCCGCCACCGATGTGCTGATCAAACTGCACCAATCCCCGCCGCCCGATCACCTGCTGGATTACAACCCCGCCGTGATGGCCGACTATATCGCGCCGCTGTTCGAATGGTATCACCCCGCCGACGCCACCCCGCTCCAGCAAGAATTGCAAACGGTTCTGACCAAATATTGCACCGTCCCGCCAGTCATGTCCCTACGGGATTACCACGCCGAAAACCTGCTGTGGCTGCCGGATCGGGACGGGACAAAACGGGTTGGCCTGCTCGATTATCAGGACGCGATCAAAACCCATCCTGCCTATGATCTGGTGTCACTGCTAAAAGACGCCCGCCGCGATGTGCCTGCCGCAACCGAAGCCGCGATGATCACCCGCTACATCACCGCCACGGGCGTTGACCCCGAAACCTTCCGCACTGCCTATGCCGTGCTGGGCGTGCAGCGTAACCTGCGCATCCTCGGGATTTTCGCCAGCCTGTGCATCAACGCTGGAAAACCGCATTACATCAACCTGATCCCGCGCGTCTGGGCACAGTTAACCGAAATGCTGACCCACCCCGCGTTAACCACGCTACAAACGCTGGTGCAGGATACCCTGCCGGAACCCTCACCGGACCATTTACAAAGGTTAAAAAGCCAATGCGCCAAACCCCGAATGCCCTGATGCTGTTTGCGGCCGGTTTCGGAACCCGCATGGGCGCCCTGACCGCAAACCGCCCGAAACCGCTGATCCCTGTGGCAGGCAAACCGCTGATCGACCAAGCGCTGGACATCGCCACAGATGCGGGCATCGGCAACATCGTGGTGAACACCCACTACCTGCCCGACATGATGCAGGCCCACCTTGCCGATCGCAATGTCACCCTGTCGCACGAGGATGAAATCCTTGAAACCGGCGGCGGATTGCGCCACGCGCTGCCGCTGCTTGGCCCTGATCCCGTGTTCACCCTGAACACCGATGCCGTCTGGACCGGTCCCAACCCGCTGCAAACCCTTGCCGCCGCATGGGACCCTGCCAAAATGGACGCGCTTTTGCTGCTGGT
>WGBJ01000136.1 GCA_015494385.1 Marinosulfonomonas sp. | reverse complement strand
CATTGCGGATATGCAAACCACCTTCACCATCCCCACCTCCGGCCCCGGCCTCTATGACTTCACCCGCCAAGTGGCCGATTGGATCTCTGGCGATGGCCTGCTGACCCTTCTGGTGCAACACACCTCTGCCAGCCTGCTGATACAGGAAAACGCCGATCCCGAAGTGCAAACCGATCTGCAAAACTATTTTCACCGGCTGGTGCCACCCACCACCGACCCCGCCATGGCCTACCTGACTCACACCTACGAAGGCCCCGACGACATGCCCGCGCATATCAAATCCGCGATGCTGCCTGTCAGCCTGTCCATTCCCGTGCAAAATGGCAAAATGCGGCTGGGCACATGGCAGGGAATATATCTGTTTGAACACCGAAATTTCCCCCATACGCGCCAAGTCGCGGCACATTTAAGCCAAGCATAAAGGAAACCCCATGCGCCTGCCGATTGCCTTTTTGACCATTATTATCAGCGCCCCCATGGCTTTTGCCGAATGCGCCACACCGCAAGACACATTCCTGAGCTGCACATTTTCAAACGGTCGCAAAGCGGTGGATGTCTGCGTGGAAGGGGACAACATGACCTATCGCTTTGGCCCTGTTGGCAAGGCGCCTGATCTGGCGCTGTCTGTCCCCGTCGTTGACGCCGATTACACCCCGTGGCCGGGCATTGGTCGCGCGATTTGGGAAACGGTGACGTTTCACAACGGCAAGACAAGCTATGTGGTTGCCGGTGTTATTGACCGGACGTTTTCCGATGAGGAAAACAACGGAGCCGAGCCTGCAATCAGCGGGTTGATCAATGTGGTCGAAGGTGAAGAAACACTGGCCACGCTGGATTGCGATGCCGGATCGGTTGTTTTTGCCTATGGCGGCAGCATTTATGACGCCAAAACCGCTGCGGGCCAATGCTACAACCTTGATGAACAGCAATGGGAAAGCTGCCAGTAGGCCAGAACCCACGCCGGTGCTGTAGGCTCAGTCGTCCAGAACGAATGTCACCATCATATTGACGCGAAATTCGCTGACTTTCCCGTCTTTCACGGTCACTTTTTGCTCTTTCACCCAGGCGCTGGTGATCCCGCGCAGGGTTTTGGAGGCGCGCTTGACGCCTTCTTCGACGGCGTCGTCAAAGCTTTTCTTCGAGGTGGAGGAAATTTCGGTTACACGTGCGACACTCATAATATTCTCCCTTTGGTTAAACCCGAAGTATGGCACAAAAACGGGAATTTACCAAAACAGCCCGATAATGCTGTGCAAGTCGCGCTGTGTCAGATCGAAACCGCGCCGGTGACGACATCCCAGATCAGCTTTAAATTCAGCGCAACGATGATCACCGTGATCACCCATGCCGCATGGGTCAGCCAGCGCGGGGCGGGCAGGCCGTTCATCTTGCGGCTGTTGGCCGTGAACAGCACCAGCGGCACCATCGCAAAGGGCAGTTGCAGGCTAAGCACCACCTGTGACATCACCAGCAGGCGCGCCGTGCCGCTTTCGCCATAGATCACCGTTGCGATCAGGGCGGGCACGATGGCGATGCCACGGGTGATCAACCGGCGTTTCCAGGCGGTGATTTTAAGGTGAATGAACCCCTCCATGATGATTTGCCCCGCCAGCGTGGCGGTCACGGTTGAATTCAGCCCCGACGCCAGCAGCGCCACCGCGAACAGGCTGGCGGCCAGCGGCGCGCCCAGCAGGGGGCCGATCAGCCGGTGCGCATCCTGTATCTCGGCCACCTCGTATTGTCCGGCCACATGAAAGGTGGCGGCAGCCAAAATTAGGATCGAGGCATTGATGAACAGTGCGAACATCAGCGCCACGGTGGAATCGATCGTGCCCATGCGGATCGCATCCAGCTTGTCGGCACGGGTCGGGCCGATGGCACGGGTCTGGATGATCGAGGAGTGCAGATACAGGTTATGCGGCATCACCGTTGCGCCGATGATCCCCAGCGCCAGATACAGCATTTCCGGCGTTTGCAGGATGTCGCGCTGCGGGATGAAAC
>WGBJ01000135.1 GCA_015494385.1 Marinosulfonomonas sp. | reverse complement strand
ATTCGATATCCTCGTCCTTGATCAGCTTCAGAACGCCTTTGTTGTCCATTTTGCTTCCTTTTCTATGGTAAATTATACGGGGCGGAAATTCCGCCGGTTTATCCTAAATGGCTTCGGGTCCGCTTTCGCCGGTGCGGATACGCACGACTTGCTCGACCGGAGTCACGAAAATCTTGCCATCGCCGATCTTGTCGGTTTTGGCGGCTTCCACAATCGCCTCGATCGCGGCATCGACCATGTCTTCGGTCAGAACTACCTCGATTTTCACCTTGGGCAGGAAATCGACCACATATTCGGCACCGCGATACAGCTCGGTGTGGCCCTTTTGGCGGCCAAAGCCTTTGACTTCCAGAACCGACAGGCCCTGAACACCCACGTCCTGCAATGCCTCTTTCACTTCGTCCAGTTTGAAAGGTTTGATGATCGCTTCAATCTTTTTCATAGCCTGCGACTCCCCTGACAGGTGGTTTCAACTATGACAGACCACTTTCAAATGCCCCTCACAATTCGCTATGGTGGACAGGGCAGGGTGCAGGGCTGGATTCTGCGGCTTGTGATTAAAAATTAGGCAGAATGTGTGAAAATTGTGCATTTTGTGAACAAAGGGTTTTTACGATGACCGAACTTCTGACAGCGGCCCAGATGAGGGCGATTGAACAGGCGGCGATTGAGTCGGGGCAGGTCACGGGGCTGGAACTGATGGAGCGCGCGGGGCGCGGGGTGGTGGAAGCCGTGTTTGAAGAGTGGCCGGAACTTGCCAAGGCCCCGCATCGCGCGGTGGTGCTGTGCGGTCCGGGGAATAACGGCGGCGACGGGTTCGTGGTGGCGCGGTTGCTGAAGGAATGGGGTTGGGAGGTCGAGGTGTTTCTGTATGGGGACGCCGATAAGCTGCCGCCGGATGCGAAGGTGAATTACGAGCGGTGGAAGGGGATGGGGGAGGTTTCGGCTCTGGATCGAGAAGCCATTTATGATTGTGTTGGTGATCTATGGGTCGATGCATTCTTTGGTACTGGTTTAACACGACCGATCCCTAATGATGTTTGGTATGCATTGTTCAGGGTTGAAGCCAACATTGCAGGCTCAAACGCAAAATCTGTGGCAATAGATATCCCATCATTTCTCTGTGCAGATAGTGGCAAACCGATCGGAAGTGCCGTTAATGATCGAAACCACTTAACGGTGACGTTTCATTGCTTGAAACCTGGACATCTTTTGGATTGTTCTGATGAGTTTTGCGGAAAAGTTATTATAAAAGACATAGGCTTGGAAGAAAGCAAAACAACAAACGATATAGAGTATGTGGAGATTGAAAGTACATATTCTGGGTTTCTGACAAAACGAGACGGTCACAAATACGCCCACGGCCACGCCCTCGTCCTGTCCGGCCCTTCCGGCAAAGGTGGCGCGGCGCGTCTGGCGGCGCGCGGGGCGTTGCGGATCGGGGCAGGAGTGGTGACGGTCGGATGCCCACCGGACGCTGTGGTAGAAAACGCCAGCCAGTTGAACGCGATCATGCTGGCCGAGGTGGGGGAAGGTGCGGCGTTGAAAGCCGTGTTGGCGGACGAGCGGATCAATGCCTTGTGTCTGGGGCCGGGTTTGGGGCTGAAACGGGCGGCTGAACTGGTGCCTGTGGCTTTGGGCGGCGGCGGGGTGAAACCCCGCCCTACGGTGCTGGATGCGGATGCGTTATCGGCATTTGCGGACAATCCCGAGACGCTCTTCAAGCTTACCAGCTCTCATCGCTCTGTTGTCCTGACCCCGCATGCCGGTGAATTCTCGCGGTTGTTCCCCGACATAGCGAAGAGGCTGCGCGAGCCGCCGATGAGCGGCCCCGCCTATTCCAAGGTCGGCGCAACGCGCGAGGCGGCCAAACGGGCGGGCTGTGTGGTGTTGTTCAAGGGGGCCGATACGGTGATTGCCGCGCCTGACGGCCGTTGCGCGATCAATTCGGCCCATTACGAGCGCGCCGCCCCGTGGCTGGCGACCGCTGGCTCGGGAGATGTGCTGGCGGGGTTTATCACGGGTTTGTTGGCGCGCGGGTTCAGCCCAACGCATGCGGCGGAAACGGCGGCGTGGCTGCATGTGGAATGTGCCTTGCAATTCGGCCCCGGATTGATCGCCGAGGACCTGCCCGAGCAATTGCCAAAGGTGTTTCGCAGTCTGGAGGTTTAGGCGGCCACGGCGACGGCGTGGCAGGCGCTGGCAAGTTCCAGCCCGTTTGCATAGATCACATGCGGCGTGTCGAATTCCAATTTGTAAACACGCAGGGTCTGTTC
>WGBJ01000134.1 GCA_015494385.1 Marinosulfonomonas sp. | reverse complement strand
TAGCGAATTGTGAGGGGCATTTGAAAGTGGTCTGTCATAGTTGAAACCACCTGTCAGGGGAGTCGCAGGCCATGAAAAAGATTGAAGCGATCATCAAACCTTTCAAACTGGACGAAGTGAAAGAGGCATTGCAAGACGTGGGCGTTCAGGGCCTTTCTGTTCTGGAAGTCAAAGGTTTTGGCCGTCAAAAGGGCCACACCGAACTGTATCGCGGCGCGGAATATGTGGTCGATTTCCTGCCCAAGGTGAAAATCGAGGTGGTTCTGACCGAAGACATGGTCGATGCCGCCATAGAGGCAATTGTGGAAGCCGCCAAAACCGACAAGATCGGCGATGGCAAGATTTTCGTGACTCCGGTCGAGCAGGTCGTGCGTATTCGCACCGGCGAAAGCGGCCCCGAAGCCATTTAGGATAAACCGGCGGAATTTCCGCCCACTGTAAAAACCCATAGAAAAGGAAGCAAAATGGACAACAAAGGCGTTCTGAAGCTGATCAAGGACGAGGATATCGAATATGTCGACATCCGCTTCACCGATCCGCGCGGCAAACTGCAACACGTAACGGTCGTGGCCGATCTGGTGGACGAGGATTTCCTTGAAGAAGGCTTTATGTTTGATGGCTCGTCCATCGCGGGCTGGAAATCGATTGAAAACTCGGACATGAAACTGATGCTGGATCCGGCCTCGGCCTATATTGATCCGTTCTATGCCGAAAAGACGCTGGCGGTGCATTGTTCCATCGTCGAGCCGGACACCGGCGAAGCCTACAACCGCGACCCGCGCGGCACGGCTGAAAAGGCCGAAGCCTATCTTAAGGCGTCGGGCATTGGCGATGTGTCCTATTTCGGCCCCGAGGCTGAATTCTTCCTGTTCGACGATGTGCGTTTCAGCGTTGAAATGAACAAGGTATCCTTTGAAGTGGACGCAGGCGACGCCTCCTGGAACACCGACACCCCCTATGAAATGGGCAATATGGGCCATCGTCCGGGCATCAAGGGCGGCTATTTCCCTGTGAACCCGATTGATGACGCACAGGACATCCGCAGCGAAATGCTCTCGACCATGAAGCGTCTGGGCATGAAAGTGGACAAGCACCACCACGAGGTTGCCTCCTGTCAGCACGAATTGGGCCTGATTTTCGGATCATTGACCCATCAGGCGGACGAGCTGCAGAAATACAAATATGTGATCCACAACGTCGCGCACGCCTACGGCAAAACCGCAACCTTCATGCCGAAACCGATTTCCGGCGACAACGGCACAGGGATGCACGTCAACATGTCGATCTGGAAAGATGGCAAGCCCCTGTTTGCAGGCGACAAATACGCCGATCTGTCGGACGAGGCCCTGTGGTTCATCGGTGGCATCCTGAAGCACGCCAAATCGCTGAACGCCTTTACCAACCCGTCGACCAACAGCTACAAGCGTCTGATCCCGGGTTTCGAGGCACCCGTTCTGCGCGCCTATTCCGCGCGCAACCGCTCGGGCTGTGTGCGTATCCCGTGGACCGAAAACCCCAAGGCCAAGCGCGTCGAGGCCCGTTTCCCAGATCCGGCCGCCAACCCCTATCTGTGTTTCTCGGCCCTGCTGATGGCCGGCCTTGACGGCATCAAGAACAAGATCGATCCGGGTGCCGCTTCGGACAAGGACCTTTACGATCTGCCACCGGAAGAACTGGCCGGTATCCCGACCGTTTGTGCATCGCTTCGCGAGGCACTGGACGAACTGGAAGCGGATCACGACTACCTGCTGGCCGGTGACGTGTTTACCAAGGACCAGATCGAAGGCTACATGGATCTGAAGTGGGAAGAGGTTTACGCCTATGAACACACACCGCATCCGATGGAATACAAGCTGTATTACAGCTGCTAAGCGTGGCGGCGGGGTGAACCCCGCCCTACGGGAATAATCAGAGGGCGTCCTGTTCGGGGCGCCCTTTTTGCTATTTTGCAGATGGCACGGTAAGGTCGGGGCGTATTGATTGAAGGAGGGATAAATGCCCTGCAAATTAACCACCACATTCGCCGCCCTGTTGGCTGCATCCGTTTTCACCACCCCCGCAATCGCCGCCCAATGCGGCAACACATCCGCCGGCTATAACGCCTGGAAAGCCGCCTTTGCCAAAGAAGCCAAGCGCGCCGGGGTTGGCAAACGCGGCTTGGCGGCACTGGCAGGCACATCCTATGCCAAACGCACGATTGCGGCGGACCGGAACCAGAAAAGCTTCAAATACTCACTGGCCAAATTCATGCAGATACGCGGTGCCGATACCATCGTGGCCCAAGGGCGGCGGCGCATCGCCAAAAACCCCGCCTTCTATGCCAGCCTGGAAAAGAAATACGGCGTTCCGGCGGCTGTTCTGGTGGCCATTCACGGCATGGAAACCGGTTTTGGTCATTTCATGGGCGACAGCAATGTTGTGTCATCGATCAGCACGCTGGCCTATGATTGCCGCCGCTCGGATTTCTTTGTGCCGCACGCCATTGCGGCCCTGAAACTGGTGGATCGTGGCACATTGTCGGCCAAATCCATCGGCGCGCGGCATGGCGAAATGGGCCACACCCAGTTCCTGCCCGGCAATGCGCTGAAATACGGGGTGGATGGCAATGGTGACGGGCGGGTTGATCTGAACAACATGGCCGATGCGCTTGCAACCACTGCAAATTACCTGCGCGGCAAAGGGTGGAAACCGGGTAAGGGCTATCAGGAAGGCCAGCCGAATTTCCGCGTGATCAAGGAATGGAACGCGGCCACGGTTTACCAGAAAGCCATAGCGATCATGGCAGGCCGGATCGAAGGCTAAGACACAACAATCACCGCGATCAACAAAGGGGGAATCAAGCCCCCTTTTTCGTTTGGCGATCGCCGTGAACTTGTGCATATTCATCGCGATACATTTTAACGGAGAGTATTTCATGACCAATCTAACGTCCGAGCAGGAAGCCCTGCGCGCATCCATCAAAAAATCCGCAGTCATCTGGGGCGTGGTGCTGGGGCTGATCATAGCCGGCCTTGCCTATTGGTTGCTGGGCAGTCAGGGCACAGGCATCCGCAGCGGCGGGGCGGCGCTGGCGGGTTTGGTGTCGGCGGGCCTGATCACCCGCAAGAACCTGTCCTCGGGCGCGGCGGGGGCGAAATGCGCCAACTGCGGCGCGGCCTTCAGTGTGGCGCGTGTGGATAGGCAAGAGGTTCTGGCCAAATCCACCCCCAAGGAAGAGCGCAAAACACTGGACAACGGCGACACCGAAATCACCACATGGGTTGAAGAACTCTATGACGTTGACGACACATACAAGTGTTCCAGTTGCGGCGATACCACC
>WGBJ01000133.1 GCA_015494385.1 Marinosulfonomonas sp. | reverse complement strand
ACTCTGCAGTGCTAGAGCCAAACATCCCGCGCAACTCGATCCCCGGTGTTTCCGACATGGAATAGCGCCGTGTCACCACATCGAAATCGAAATTCTTTTCCCGATCCTGTGCCTGTGCGGCATCCACACGGGTATAAACCGCATTCACCCCCAGACGTTTCAGGTTTTCGACATAGGGGTTGATGATCCGCTCGAACGACGGCCCGTCATTCAGGATTTCAATGGTCAGCTTTTGCCCCTTGTCGTTATACCGGAACCCGTCATCCCCCACGGTCCAGCCCGCCTGATCCAGCAGCTTGCCGGCGCGGCGCAACAGTTTGCGATCACTTACCCTGTCGGCTTTGGACACGGCCGGCACAAAGGCAGGTTCGGTGAAAACGCTTTCGGGGATATCGGCGCGCAGGGGTTCCAGCAGGGCCAGTTCCTCGGGCGAAGGCATCCCTTCGGCCTGCATGTCCGAGTTTTCCCAGAAGCTGTCGGTGCGCTCGTAAATGCCGTAAAACAGGCTTTTGTTCGACCATTCGAAATTGAACGCCATCGAAATGGCCTGACGCACCAGCGGGTCCTGCAACTGCGGGCGGCGCAGGTTGAACCAGAACCCCTGTGTGCCTGCCGGGTTGCCGTCGGGCAGTTCTTCCTTGATCACCCAGCCTTTCTGGATGGCGGGAAAATCGTAACTCGTCGCCCACAGCTTGGACAGGTATTCCTCGCGAAACCCGTAAGCGCCGCCTTTGAACGCCTCGAAGGCCGCTGTGTAATCGGCAAAGTATTCGATCTTGATCACATCGAAATTGTTCTGCCCCACATTCACCGGCAAATCCCTGGCCCAGTAATCGTCGCGCCGTTTATAGGCAACAGAACGCCCCGCATCGACCGACAGCAACTCGTAGGCACCGGACCCCAGCGGTGGTTCCAGTGTGGATTCGGCGAAGTCGCGGGTGGCGTAGTACGCCTTGGAGAAAATCGGAATACCCGCCGCCGTCATCGGCAGTTCGCGTTTGATGGCATCGGCTGCAAAGGTAAATTTCACGGTCAGACCGTCCAGTGCCTCGACCTTTTCGAAATCCTTGAACAAAACCTTGTAACTGGGCGCGCCCTTGTCCCTGAGCACTTCAAAGGAAAACACAACATCCTCGGCCCGCACGGGGGTGCCGTCGGAAAATTTGGCTTCGGGGCGCATGTGGAAAATGGCCCATGAACGATCCTCGGGGTATTCGATGGTTTCGGCCACCAGACCATACATCGCATCCGGTTCATCCAGATTGCCGGTCATCAATGTATCAAAAAAAGCAGTCGACAGCGCCGCCGCATTCCCTTTCAGGATATAGGGTGTCAGGCTGTCAAAGGTGCCAAAGCCCCATGTTGAAAACTCGCCGCCCTTGGGGGCGTCGGGGTTCACATAGTCGAAATAGGGGAAATCGGCAGGGTATTTCAATTCGCCAAAGGTGGAAATGCCGTGGGATTTGATGATCTTTTGCTCGGCCTGCACAGAAGTGCCCCATAACACCGCAAAAGCCAGCGCAACCATCGCTGTAAAGAATATCCGCAAAGCCTGCGCCATATTCTGGCGTCCGGCTTTGGCTATGGTCGCATTTTGGCGTGTTGGCATAATTTGCCCTCCGGTCGGTTCCGTTCGATATTTCTGACCCTTAGCTAATGATGCACAGGCCCGACTTTCAAGGCCCGAATGAAACCGCTAACGTCAAATTGACCCGTGCCGACGGTTCGCCACAAAAAAACCCGCCCGAAAACATCGAGCGGGTTCAATTTGTCATGTCAGCCGGATCAGCCGCCGATCGTCGCCAGATAGGCAATGACATTGGCGCGGTCTGTCGCCTTTTTCAGTCCGGCAAAGCTCATCTTTGTTCCGGGAACAACGTCTTTGGGTTTGGTCAGGAATTCGCTTATGCGTTCCGGTGTCCACTGGCCACCATGTTCCTGCATCGCGCTGGAATAGCTGAAACCCTCGGCTGTTGCGACATCGCGACCAACTACACCATATAGGTAAGGACCGGTTGCATTCGCGCCCTCTTCCAGTTTGTGGCAGGCCTTGCATTTGCCAAATGTCTTTTCGCCTTTGGCAACATCGGCAGCGGCCAGAAGATCCTCGAATGTCGGCTCCTCGGTTGCGGCTTCTTCCTTGGCAGGGGCTGCGGCACCTTCTACTTCAACCGAATAGGCCTGCATATTCCCTTCACCATGACCACCGCCAGTCGAGAAAAGCACAGTTGCGGCCCAGTTGCCAAAAAGGAAAATCAGTAACGGGGCACCGATGCCGCCGACGACTTTTACGAGTGTCATTGTGTTGAACATGTCTCTATCCATCCCGTTGAACATTTGGGGGTTATCTATCCGCTTCCCCTACCTTATCGCAAGGTGTAGTTAACGCCGCATTACGCCTTTTTTTCTTTTTTGTGGCGGGGGAGCATAAAAATGACCGGAAAAATCGCTTTTCAGGGTGAATTGGGGGCCTATTCGCATCAGGCCTGCATTGAAGCGCGGCCCGATCTGGAGCCTGTGCCATGCCGCACATTCGAGGATGTGATCGAAAGCGTGCGCAAAAACGAGGCCGATCTGGCTATGTTGCCGGTCGAAAATTCGACCTACGGGCGCGTGGCCGACATCCATCAACTGCTGCCCGCCTCCGGTCTGCATATCGTCGACGAAGCCTTTGTGCGGGTGCATATCAATCTGCTGGCCCCGAAGGGCGCAAAACTGGAGCAGGTCAAAATGGCGATGAGCCATACCGTTCTGCTGGGCCAGTGCCGCGAATTTCTGGCCGAACACGGTATTCACCGCATCACCGGCGCCGACACAGCCGGGTCTGCCCAGCATGTGGCCGAGGAAAACAACCCCGAGCTGGCCGCGCTGGCCTCCGAACTGGCGGGTGATATTTACGGGCTGGACATCCTTGCCCGCCATATCGAGGACCACGACCAGAACACCACCCGCTTCCTGCTGATGGCCCGCGAACCGGACCTGAAGCGGCGCGGGCGCTCGGGTATGATGACATCCTTTGTGTTCCGGGTGCGCAACATCCCTGCGGCCCTCTACAAGGCGATGGGAGGCTTTGCCACCAACGGGGTGAATATGACCAAGCTGGAAAGCTATATGGTGGATGGCTCATTTTCCGCCACGCAGTTCTATGCCGAAATCGAAGGGCACCCCGACGACAAAAGCGTGCAACTGGCAATGGAAGAGCTGGACTATTTCACCGATGTGATCACCCTGTTGGGTGTCTATCCGGCCGATCCACAACGCCGTTAGGCCAGTTGCCCGTCCTTATACCGGTCCTCAATATCGCTGGCAAAACGCGCCACGCGCATGCGGTAGCGCGCTTTCAGCTTGTTCTTGGCGATGCGCATTGATTGCACCATGATCCGCGTGGTCAGGGTTTTCGGCTTGATATCCAGCGCAACGATAATCCGTGTCCGCCCGCGTGACAGGGCAACCAGTTCAACAACGGCTTCGCCGCCCAAGCCGCCTGATGTGGATTTGACCAAAACCCGATTGGGCGGATCACATTCGGTCAGCTCGGCCCGCATGTTGCGTTGCCGCCCGCGAAACGGGAATGAAATATCCCAGGTGATAATCGTGTCGGGAAATGTTTTCTCGTCAATGCGCCGCACCTGCGCCCCGCGCCGTAAGGCCGCGCGCTCAAAGACAGCGAAATCCGTTATCTCGCGGAAAACCACATCTATCGGGGCTTCTATATCTTCTTTGGTCGAGAACTTCATCTTACGGTCCGGCACTATTCACATGTGTCGCGCTGTTTGCCCTTAATCCAGCCGGTCCGCAAGCCAATGTTGCACCAGAAAATGCGCAATCGCACCGGCGCGTGCGGGTTTTATCACAGGATGGGTGCCGGCATGAACCTCCAGCATCTGTTCACGGGTCAGCCACAGGGCGTGTTCGATCTCGACCGGATCAATGGTGATGTCACGGCTTAGAGCCTCGCCTTTGCAGCCAACCATCAGGCTGGACGGATAGGGCCACGGCTGGCTGGCCAGATAATCGACCGGCCCGACCTTGATCCCAGCTTCCTCGAACACTTCACGCCGGACCGCCCCCTCGATGGTTTCGCCCGGCTCAACGAACCCGGCCAGCAGGGAATACATCCCTTCGGGCCAATGCGGGCTGCGGCCCATCAGAACGCTGTTGCCGTGGGTGATCAGCATAATCACCACGGGGTCAGTGCGCGGGAAATGCTTGCGCTCGCACGACGGGCAATCGCGTTGCCAGCCGGCCATTGTCATATCACTTTCCACCCCGCAGGCCGAACAGAAACGATGTGTGCGGTGCCAGTCAAACAGCGACTTGGCACTGGCAATCAATTCCGCATCCCGCGGCGACAGTTGTGCCATCACGCTGCGCAACTCGACAAACACCTGACCGGCGGGCAATGCTGGATGCTGTTGTTGGCTTAGATCCATGAATTGCGCCATCTCGGCCATATCCAGCCCGTCAGGCTCCCAACCGGAAATATCCCGCGCAAACACTGGCGCGCCCTGATCCATGCCCAGAAACAGCCGCCCCGCCGACGCATCTGCAAAAACCGCGTGATCCACCGGCAGACGCACCAGTGCCGCCCCGTCAAACAGCACCTTGCCGCGCCAAAGCACCAGCACCTGCGCCGCCTTGTCCGCCCAGAGTTCGGCCAGTCTGGCATCGTCTCCACGCAGATTCGCGGCCCGATCCAGACCGGATCCACCAAATGTAACCGACTCGGAAATTCGCATGTTGTCCCCTTCTTTGCCAACTATGTGACACAGCTTTGTGGACAATGACAATTCACAGGTTTGATTGTCTGCGCAAGGCCCACCAATAGGGGAATTTATTTTGTCAAATCCCCTTTAAGGGTATTGGCAAGATTCAGCTTACCCGATTACGATTAACCACAAGTCGTGGTAGGTTTCTCTTAATTATTTTCAATAGAATCATAATGGAGGCTCCCATGACCTGCCCAACAAAAACAACAATGACCCGCCGGAGATTTCTGGCCGGAACTGTAGCAGGAACGTCCTTGATCACACTCCACCCTTTTTCCGCCCATGCTGCCGCCAATCAGGCCCATTTACGCATCATGGAAACCACCGATCTGCATGTGCATATCTACCCCTATGACTATTATGCCGACAAACCCCGCGACACTGTCGGGCTGGCCCGCACCGCAAGCCTGATCAAGGGCATCCGCGACGAGGCAACCAATTCCCTGCTGCTGGACAATGGCGATCTGCTGCAAGGCAACCCGATGGGCGATTACATCGCATACGAGCGCGGCATGAAAGAAGGCGACCTGCATCCGATCATCGCGGCGATGAACACCATCGGCTTTGATGCTTCGACCCTTGGCAACCACGAATTCAACTATGGCCTTGATTTCCTGATGAAATCCCTTGCCGGTGCCGAATTCCCCGTGGTGTCAGCCAATATCGCCACCGAAACGGGCACCACCCCGCGGGACGACAAAACGCTGGTGAAACCCTATATCCTGCTGGATCGCACCCTGACCGATGGCGCCGGTGAAACCCACCCGATCCGTATCGGGCTGATCGGCTTTGTGCCGCCGCAAATCATGAACTGGGACCGCCGCCATCTGGAAGGCAACGTGACGACCCGCGATATCGTCGCCACCGCCCGCGCCTATGTCCCCGAAATGAAAGAGGCAGGCGCCGACATCATCATCGCCCTGTCCCATTCCGGGATCGAAGCCTCGGCCAGTGACGTGGGGCTGGAAAACGCTTCGCTACAACTGGCGCTGGTTGACGGCATCGATGCGATCATGGCGGGCCACCAGCACCTTGTTTTCCCGGGGCCGAAATTTGAAGGTCTGGACGGGGTGGACGTGGCCAAAGGCACCCTGCACGGCAAACCTGCCGTGATGGGCGGCTTCTGGGGCAGTCACCTTGGGGTTGTGGATCTGATGCTGGAACGGTCGGGCAATGAATGGAAGATCGCCAGCCACGCATCCGAAACCCGCCCCATATCCAAACGCAACGAAGATCGCAGCGTCACCGCACTGGTTGACAGCCAGCCCGATGTGCTGGCGTCCGTGGAAAAAGAGCACGAGGAAACCCTTGCCTATATCCGCCGCGCGGTTGGCAAAACCTCGGCCCCGTTGCACAGCTATTTCGCGCTGGTGGCGGATGATCCGTCGGTGCAACTGGTTTCGAGCGCGCAGCTTTGGTATATCGGCGAGATGCTGAAAGGCAGCGAATATGCCGCCCTGCCACTGCTGTCTGCCGCCGCCCCGTTCAAGGCCGGTGGCCGTGGTGGGCCCGAGTATTACACCGACGCGCCCGTGGGCGATATCGCCATCAAAAACGTGGCTGATCTGTATCTCTATCCCAACACCGTGCGGGCCGTGAAGGTCACAGGCGCGCAATTGAAAGGCTGGCTGGAACGCTCGGCCGGTATGTTCAATCAGGTCGAGGCGGGCAAAGCCGACCAAATCCTGCTGAACCCTGATTTCCCCAGCTACAACTTCGATGTGATCGACGGCGTGACCTATGAAATCGACATCAGCCAGCCATCACGGTTTGACGCCAAAGGCGGCGAGCTGAACCCCGACGCCAGCCGCATCACCAACCTGCAATACAACGGCGCACCAGTGACGGACGATATGGAATTCATCATCGCCACCAACAACTACCGCGCCTCGGGCGGCGGCGATTTCCCGGGCGCCAAGGGCGACACCATCGTTTACGAGGCCCCCGACACCAACCGCGACGTGATCGTGCGCTATATTGTCGAACAGGGCACGGTAAACCCGCAGGCCGACGACAACTGGCGCTTCAAATCCCTGCCCGGCACAACGGTTCTGTTTGATACAGGGCCAAAGGC
>WGBJ01000132.1 GCA_015494385.1 Marinosulfonomonas sp. | reverse complement strand
CCCGTTACGACAAACGCGACGACAACTACCTGGCTTCCGTCCAACTCGCATCTATCAGGATTTGGTTAAGATCTTATGAGTCGGTGACCTAGAGTCTAACTGTGTGAGATAGCGTTCCCATTCGGCCAGCGCCTCAAAGAGAGTGTTTGATATCTCTCCGTCAAGGTGCACCACTTCCCCCTCTGAAAAGCTGAATGCGCCGTAGACGGCATGATTTCCCCCGGGCTTGATTTATCGTTTACAAGATCGGGAAATCCCCCCAAGGTCGGGGAAATTCTGATGCTGTTGAGGATATGAGATGCAAAAGGCGCTAGATACCGAATTTGTGCGGGACCAGTTCCCTGCGTTCAAGGAACCTTCACTGCAAGGACAGGCGTTTTTCGAAAATGCCGGTGGCAGCTATACTTGCAAGCCGGTGCTGGACCGCCTGTTCCGGTTCTACCACAGCCGCAAGGTGCAGCCCTATGCCCCTTACGAGGCCAGCCAACTGGGCGGGGCCGAGATGGACGAGGCCCGCGAACGTCTGGCCGCAATGATGGGCGTAGATACGGATGAATTATCCTTTGGTCCCTCGACCACGCAGAACACCTATGTTCTGGCACAGGCGTTTCGCCAGCATTTAACACCCGGTGATGCGATCATCGTCACCAATCAGGATCACGAGGCCAACACCGGCCCTTGGCGGCGTCTGGCCGAAGAGGGGTTCGAGGTGCGCGAATGGCAGATGGACCCCGAAACCGGCCATCTGGACACGGCTGATCTGGAAAAGCTGCTGGATGGCAAAGTGAAACTGGTGTGTTTTCCGCATTGCTCGAATGTCGTAGGGGAAATCAACGATGTGGCCGCGATCTGCAAAGTAGTGCGGGAAAACGGCGCCTATTCCTGCGTGGACGGGGTTAGCTATGCGCCGCATGGCTTTGTTAATGTTGATGAAATAGGCGCGGATATCTACCTGTTTTCGACCTATAAAACCTATGGGCCACATCAGGGCATCATGGTGATCCGCCGCGCTTTGGGGATGGAACTGCCCAATCAGGGGCATTATTTCAACGCCTCCAGCCTGTATAAACGCTTTACGCCTGCGGGGCCGGATCATGCGCAGGTCGCGGCCTGTGCGGGCATGGCCGATTATGTGGACCAGCTCTATGCGCATCACTTTGACGGGGCGGCGGATGCTGCCGGACGGGCCAAAGCGGTGCACGGGCTGATGCGCGGGGCGGAAACAGAATTGATGCAACCGCTATTGGATTATCTGGGGCAAAAGAACTCCGCCCGCCTGTTGGGACCAACGCAGGCCAAGGGCCGTGCACCAACAATTGCGGTGGAACTGGAGGGCAATGCCGAAGCCGTTGCCGCCGCACTGGCCCCGCTGGGAATTATGGCAGGCGGGGGCGATTTTTACGCCGTCAGGGCCTTGCAGGCGCAAGGGATCGATCCCGAAAAGGGTGTTCTGCGATTGAGCTTTGTGCATTACACATCCAAAGCGGAAATCGACAAGCTGATCACAGCGCTTGACCAGACGCTTTAGGGCGGGGATTATCCGCCAAACAGTTTTACGGAGTAGCAAGATATGCCCTCAGCAATACGTTTGGCCGGATTAGTTGTATTTGCGGCAATGGGATGGGTGATTTCCGAAATGATCATCCCCCTGATGCCCGAAGGCACCAACCCGGGCGCGTTTTCGATTTATAATGCAATCCTCGGGGCGGTCCTTGGATGGGTTATGATGAAGCCTGCCGTGACAAGAAGCCCGAGTGGCCCGCTGGGGGCCGGGATCACCACAGCGGTGGCGCTGATTTTCTGGGGGTTGTTCTTTTACGCGCTGGTCGAGATGATCAAGCAATCTATGCGTATGCGCTATGACGGGCCGGTCGAAGCGGTGGTCAATATTTTCCAGATTATGATGGAATACGGGGTTATGATCGCCACACCCGCAATTATCATCACCGCGCTTGTCTTTGGTGCTGTTGGCGGTATCTTTTGCGGTGCGGTTGCCAAACGCTGGCCGTAAAATATGGAAAAACTGTTCCTTTACGGCACCTTGGCGCATATCCCTTTGCTGGAAACGGTGCTTGGGCGTAATCTGGAACCGGGGCAGATTGTGGATGCAAGACTGGCCGACCATGCGGTCTATTGGGTTCAGGGGGCTGCATATCCGTTTATTGAACCCCGAAAAGGGGCGCTTGCTGTCGGGCTGTTGCTATCGGGTCTGACGGCGGATGATCGCGCGCGGCTGGATTTTTATGAGGGCGGGTTTGATTATGATTTGCGCATATTGCAGGTCAACACCGATACCGGCCCTGACATGGCACAGGTCTATTTTCCGACAGGTTCGTTGCCGCGAGGCGCACCGTGGGATTTGCAGCAATGGCAGGCGGAATGGGGGGATCTGACGGTTCTGGCCGCCCAAGAGGCGATGGAATATTTCGGCCAGATCACAGCGGGCGAGCTGGCCCGCCGGTTCCCCGCCATCCGCCGACGTGCCGCATCCTGTCTGCGCGGGCAGGCGGATACACGCAAACCTGCCATTTTTTCCCCGCACTGTCGTGACGATGTATCGGTCGAAGGCAGCCGCATGGCTTATAGTAATTTCTATGCCATGCGGGAATTCGATATCCGGTTCCGACAGTTCAGCGGCGAGATGAGCGATGTTCTGGATCGGGCCAGTTTCATTGGTTTCGATGTGGCCATCGTGTTGCCCTATGACCCTGTTCTGGACTGCGTGTTGCTGGTTGAGCAATTCCGACTTGGCCCCTTTGCCCGTGGTGCAAAATACCCGTGGGTGCTGGAACCTGTCGCAGGGCACATAGATCTGGGAGAAACCCCCGAACAGGCCGCCCGCCGCGAAACGGTCGAGGAGGCGGGGCTTGCGTTAAACCAGTTGATCCCGATCGCCCAAACCTATCCGTCCCCCGGCGCCTCCAGCGAATATTACCACATCTATCTGGGGATTTGCGATCTGGCGGGGCAGGGTGGCACCAACAGGGGCGAGGTTGAGGAAAACGAGGATATTCACAGCCATATCCTGAGCTATGAACAGTTAATGCAATTCGTGGATTCCGGCGAAGCCAACATCCTGCCGCTGGTATTTGCCGCCAACTGGCTTGCAAGAAACCGTGATCGGCTGCGCAGTGGCGCTTGAATACCCCCCGCTGCCTGCATAGACATAGTATAGGTCACAAAAAGGTGCACGCTTTGGACATTTGCGAAAATCTGGAACAATCCATCGGCAACACCCCGTTGATCCGCCTGAATGCGGCCAGCGAGGCCACGGGTTGTGAAATTCTGGGTAAGGCCGAATTCATGAATCCCGGCCAATCGGTCAAGGACCGCGCGGCGCTGTATATCATCAAGGACGCCATTGCGCGCGGTGATCTGTTGCCCGGCGGCACGATTGTCGAGGGCACGGCGGGAAATACCGGTATCGGGCTGGCGCTGATCGGGGCCTCGATGGGGTTTAAAACGGTGATTGTGATCCCTGAAACCCAAAGCCGCGAAAAGATGGAAATGCTGCGACTGGCGGGGGCCGAGCTGGTGCCCGTGCCCGCCGCCCCCTATCACAATCCGAATAATTTTGTCCGTTATTCCAGTCGCTTGGCGGAAAAGCTGGCGCAATCCGAACCCAATGGCGCGATCTGGGCCAACCAGTTTGACAATGTGGCCAACCGGCAATCCCATGTGGAAACCACCGCGCCGGAGATCTGGCAGCAGACGGACGGCAAGGTGGATGGCTTTATCTGCGCTGTCGGCTCTGGCGGCACCTTGGCCGGTGTGGCTGAAGGGCTGCGCGAGCGCTCCAAAGACGTGAAAATCGGTCTGGCCGATCCCGAAGGGGCAGCGCTGTTCAGCTATTACACCACGGGTGAATTGGCCAGCGAGGGTGGCTCGATTGCCGAAGGAATCGGGCAGATCAGGATCACCAAAAACCTTGAGGGGCTGACGGTCGACATGGCCTATCGCATCCCCGATACCGAGGCCCTGCCGATCATCTTTGATCTGGTGCAAAACGAAGGGCTGGTGCTGGGTGGCTCTAGTGGTATCAACATCGCCGGTGCCATTCGTATGGCGCGGGAAATGGGGCCGGGGCATACCATTGTCACCATGCTGTGCGATTACGGCACGCGCTATCAATCCAAACTGTTCAATCCCGAATTTCTGCGCGAAAAGGATTTGCCGGTCCCCGAATGGCTGGACCGAGCGCCGCGCGATTTACCAAAGGTGTTTCAAGACTGATGCGTATCCTGTTTCGAATTCTGACGATTTGCGCCCTGCTGGGGTTTGCCGTGCAAGGCATGGCCGAGGATGCGGGCGAGGGGGCAAACACCGGCCAGTCAGGATCGGGCAGCTATCAGAAAACCGTGACCGGCACCCTGTCGGCCTGGGAGCAGACGGCGAAACGCGCGGAAGAGGCGATCAATGCCGGTCGGGCCTCGACCGCGGCCCTTGAGGAATTGCGCGGTCAGCTTGTGGAATGGCGGGACAAATTCCAGGCCGCCCAAAACACAAACAAAAGTGCGATCGAGACGTTGCAGGCACAGATTGCCGCCCTGGGTCCGAAACCGGAAGACGGCGAAGAGGCCCCCGAAATCGCGCTTCAGCGCAAAGAGCTGGAACAGCGACTGGCCCAGTTGCAGGCCCCGGTAAAATCGGCCGAGGTGGCCTATAGCCAGGCAGACGGCCTGATCCGCGGCATCGACCAGATTATCCGCGCCCGTCAGGCCGATGCGTTGCTTGAACTGGGCGTTTCCCCCCTTAATCCGGTTTACTGGAGCAAGGGTATTTCCGCGTTGCAATCATCGCTAAAGGCCATTCGCAAAGAGCTGACAGATGCCTGGTCCAGTCCGGCCCAACAGGTGCAGTTCAAGGCAAAGCTGCCGCAGATTGTGTTTTTACTGGCGGTGGCATTGCTGTTGCTGGGGCGCGGTCGGCACTGGATGGAAAAACTGACCTTTTCGGTGCAGGCAAAGGAACGCACACCGGCCCGCTGGAGCATGGCGTTTTTCCTGTCGATAGCGCAAGTGATCTTGCCTTTGATCGGCCTGCTGGCCTTGGTCGAGGCCCTGTATGCCACCCAGATGGTCGGTGTGCGCAGTGACGTGGCCCTGTCGTCATTTGTGGTTCTGGGGGTGTTTTTCCTGTTGGCCCGCTGGCTGGGCGGGCGTATTTTCCCCAAAAGCGAATACATCAGCCCGCCTTTGAACCTGACAACGGCACAGCGGCGCAAGGGGCGTTTCTATAGCGCCACGTTGGGGCTGTTGGTGGGATTGCACAATATGGTGCAGGCCTTTGCCCGGTTCGACAACTGGAGCACCGAGGCACAAACCGTGGTGGTGTTCCCGCTGCTGGTTCTTTCCGGCTACGCGCTGTTGCGCATCGCCAATTTGCTGCGCATGCATGTGAAGAACGAAAAAGTCGAAGGCGAAGAACGCAGCTATAAAAACCGGATCATCTATTATTTAAGCCGGGTCATTCTGGCGCTGGCGGTTATCGGTCCGGTGCTGGCCGCGATTGGGTATTCCAAGGCGGGACAGTCGATTGTCTTTCCGACGGTTATGTCCCTTGGCCTGCTTGCGCTATTGCTGATCCTGCAACGTATGATCCTGGAAATATACGGATTGATCATCGGCAGCGAGGAACGCGCCCGCGAGGCGCTGATCCCTGTGTTGCTGGGCTTTATCGTGGTGCTGGCCTCGACCCCGCTGTTCGCCCTGATCTGGGGCGCACGGGTCACGGATCTGACCGAACTTTGGACGCGGTTTCAGGAAGGGTTCAGCATTGGTGGCACGCGGATATCGCCATCCGATTTCCTGACCTTCGCCATCATTTTCGTGATCGGCTATATGGTTACCCGCCTGATACAGGGCACCCTGCGCACCACGGTTCTGCCCAAAACCAAACTGGACGTGGGCGGGCGCAATGCGATCGTGTCGGGTGTTGGCTATATCGGGATATTCCTGTCCGCCGTGGTGGCGATTACGGCGGCGGGGATTGATCTGTCGTCGCTGGCCATTGTTGCCGGTGCGCTGTCGGTCGGGATCGGTTTTGGCTTGCAAAACATCGTGTCCAACTTTGTCTCCGGCATCATCCTGCTGATCGAGCGCCCCATTTCCGAAGGCGACTGGATCGAGGTCGGCGGCCAGATGGGCTATGTGCGCGATATATCCGTGCGCTCGACCCGGATCGAAACCTTTGACCGCACGGATGTGATTGTGCCCAACTCGGACCTTGTGTCGGGCGTGGTGACCAACTGGACCCGCGGCAATTCGGTCGGGCGTTTGATCGTGCCGGTCGGGGTGGCCTATGGCACCGATACTAAAATGGTCGAAGGCCTGCTGCGCGAAATCGCCGAGGCGCACCCGATGGTGCTGGCCAACCCGAAACCCTCGATCATCTTTCAGGGGTTCGGGGCGGATTCACTGGATTTCGAGATCCGCGCCATCCTGCGCGACATCAACTGGAAACTTAGCGTGAAATCCGACATCAACCACGAAATCGCCCGCCGCTTCACCGAAGAGGGGATCGAGATACCCTTTGCCCAGCGTGATATCTGGCTGCGCAACCCCGAGGCCTTGCGTCCTGAGCCAAAGGAAGAGTAGCCTTGGCACACCCGGGCAATTCTGCCCACGCGTATTTTGTTCCATTCTTCCCTCTCGGAGTTCTCATGAAAAAGCTGACCGAAAACAAACTGGTTTTGTTGTCCCTTTATATCGTTTCAATGGTGGCGGGGTATTTTGCGTTCCGTCTGTTATACGGGGTTGGCGACAGTTTTCCCTTCAGTCAGGAACTGCTTTTGGTATTTCTGGGGGCGATTGCAACGATCCTGATTACAGCCCTGTTGCTGAACCAGCAAACCGAACTGGAATTGCGCAAAGAAGGGCAAGTGCTGCTGTTGGACCAGAAAAGCACAACCTATATGGCGTTGATCGACCATATCGGGGAAATTGTTGAAAAAGGGCGGCTGGATCCCGACGGGGTTGCCGAACTGCGGGTGCTGAACCACAAACTGGCGATGATCGGCAGCGCGGATGTGATCGGGCAATTCAACGATGTGTTGCGCCGTCTGGATTCCGCAACCGAGGATCAGTCGATCAGTGATCAGGAACAGGCGCAGATTATGCAAAGCGTTGCCGTTCTGACCTATCATATGCGCCGCGATCTGTTGGGGCGGATTGAAGGCGAAGACGGCGATCAGGTGCTGCAAAAGATTGTTGAAAACAGCAATGATCTGGAAGATTGATACCGGTTGGACAAAGGAAAGGGGCGCCAGTCTGTCTGGCGCCCCTTTTTGTTTCAGGCTTATTTAGTCATTTTACGCAAGGCCAGCGCCAGCGAGATTTCCAGCGCACCGTGCATCAGCGCATAAAACCCGATCATCCAGCCCATTGTCACGATTCCGGCTGCAGGATTGTTCCACAGCACAATCGGAATAGCGACGCCCAGTGCCAGACTGATCAGTCCGGACAGGCCCAGCATCCATTCGCCTTCGATTTCTTTGCGCAAACGGATCGCGGCGGCCAGTTCCAGTACACCTGTTACAATTGACCAGACGGCCAGCATGGTCCACGAGAAGATCACCAGCGAAACTGCGGACAGCCCCGGCAAGATCAATACGATTGCACCGGCAAACATGCCAAGCACACCGCGCAGAACCAGAGGCCAGAAGTGGCCATTGTCATTGTTTCGGCCCTGAACCGCAGCAATGATCGACAAAACACCGTCAGCCATTGCATAGGCCCCGAACAGCAGGGTCATGGCATATACTGCCCCCAGCGGTATCCAGAAGGCCAGCAAGCCGAACAGAACGGTCACCAGCCCGCTTAGCAGCACCCATCCCCATTTTGGTTTTAACGCACCAAGAGCAACAAAGCCCTCTTGAATCCCTTTATTATCGGTTGTCTGTTCCATTTTTCGTTCCTTTGAATGTATTCTCCTGTCGCTTTATTGCGGCACCGGAGTGGCTCACGGAAGGGAGCCATTTTTCTTGCTGCTTACGTAGGGTAACCTATCCTTCTTTCAAGATGTAAAAAGAAAAACTCGGCTCTTGCGCTCGCAAAACTTCAAGCTATAACAGCGGCAACGGACAGGTGGCCGAGTGGTCGAAGGCGCACGCCTGGAAAGTGTGTAGGCGGGAAACCGTCTCCAGGGTTCGAATCCCTGTCTGTCCGCCACTATCCCCCGAGAACCCGTTCTCTGTTCGTGGCCGATCCCAGATTTTCTTGTTGTTTTCAAAGGTTATAGCCTACGGGCTGTTGAGTGCCTTTCTGGCGGTTTAAGTGGAAATGGTTCTCTGACCCCCGATATTCTCCAAAGCTGTTGCCTAAAGGGGTTTTGGTTCAGTTTGTAAGCTGTTGTAAAACAACGCAAATTAAGGGAGACCATTTTTCTTAGTTCGAACTTCCGCGCTCTGGCTGGTTGGGTCTCGGGGCGAACTTTTCCAATTCCTTATTCCCAAACTCCGGAAACAATGCCCTGCTCCAGCGATCAAGGCGTTCAATTTCCGATTGATTATTCTGGCCATTTCGGCCAATACTTTGCGTCGGGAGGAATGCTCATGAAAGCGCTTTCGGCACGGGACGCCAAGTATAACTTTGGCCGGATGATCGACCTCGCTCGCTCGGAACCCTTGGTGATTGAAAAACACGGCCGCCCGGTGGTTGTGGTCATGGCGGTAGAAGAATTTGAAAAGATGACGGGAGAGCAAATCACGCCGTCGCAATTTGAGGATAAAGACTGATG
>WGBJ01000131.1 GCA_015494385.1 Marinosulfonomonas sp. | reverse complement strand
TGCAAACCTCCGGCGGCATGACGGGCGCCAAAGGCGGTGCCGGATTCGATGGTCAGTTGGTATAGCGACAGGTGATCGGCGGCCATGTTCAACGCTTCGTTCAGCTCCGCCCGCCATTTGGGCAGGGTTTGGTCCTGACGGGCATAGATCATGTCGAAATTGATTCGGTCAAACAGGTTTGCGGCGGTGTCAAAGGCCGTGCGGGCCTCGGCCACGGTATGCAGGCGACCAAGACGACGCAGGTCGGGATCGTTCAATGCTTGAATTCCGATTGAAACGCGGTTCACACCGGCGTCTTTGTAGCCCGCGAACCGGCTGGCCTCGACCGAAGTCGGGTTGGCCTCGAGAGTGATTTCGATGTCGTTGCTTAACGTCCAGCATTCCCGCACTTTGGACAGGATGGCACACACCGTTTCAGGTAACATCAGGCTGGGCGTGCCACCGCCAAAAAACACGCTTTTAAGCGGTTTGGAGCCTGTTTCTGTCGCAATCCGGCCAATTTCTGAAACATAGGCTTGTGCCCATTTCTGCTGGTCTATTTCAGCCGCTACATGGGAATTGAAATCGCAATAGGGGCATTTCGAGAGGCAAAACGGCCAGTGGATATAGAGGCCAAAGCCCCCCTGTTGCCAATCCTCAGGCAAAACAGCCCTGAACCAGTTTGGCAAAGGCGTCGGCGCGGTGGCTGATCGCTTTTTTATCAGCCGGATCCATTTCGCCAAAGGTCAGGTCATGTCCGGTGGGCAGGAATATGGGATCAAATCCGAAACCGTTTTCCCCGCGCATCGGCCAGACCAGCCGACCCTCAACACGGCCTTCAAAGATTTCGTCGTGACCGTCCGGCCATGCCAGACACAAGGTGCAGTTAAAGGCGGCGGTGCGGGGTTCCGGGGCATTCTTAGCCTCAAGCAAATCCCAGACCTTCTTCATCGCCATGGGGAAATCGCGCCCCGTGGGTGTTTCGGCCCAATCGGCGGTATAAACCCCCGGCGCGCCGTCCAGCGCATCAACGGTGATGCCGCTGTCGTCGGACAAGGCAGGTAAACCGCTGGCTTTCGCGGCGAAATGCGCCTTGATACGGGCGTTGCCGGCGAATGTGTCTTCGGTTTCTTCGGGTTCTTCCAGCCCCAGCTCGCCCGCCGAAGTTACCGAAATCCCGTAGGGTTTCAGCAACTCGGCAATTTCCACCAGTTTCCCGGCGTTATGCGTGGCGATCACCAGCTTATCCCCGTCAAACCGGCGCATATCAGGCAACTGCCGCCTGTTGCGCAGCCATCAGTTCGGCGACACCTTTGTCGGCTAGATCCAGAAGCGTGTTCATCTGGTCACGAGAATAGGTCGATCCCTCGGCCGACATCTGCACTTCGATCATCTGACCATTGCCCAGCAGAACAAAGTTTCCGTCAACGCCCGCTTCGGAATCCTCGGGGTAATCCAGATCCAGCACCGGCTGGCCCGCGTAAATGCCACAGCTAACGGCAGCAACCGGATCAACCAGCGGATCGGAAATCACATCGCCCGCTTTCATCAGTTTATTCACCGCCAAACGCAATGCCACCCAGCCGCCGGTGATCGAGGCACAGCGCGTGCCGCCATCGGCCTGAATCACATCGCAATCCACCGTGATCTGACGTTCACCCAAAGCCACCCGATCAACACCGGCCCGCAAGGACCGGCCGATCAGACGCTGGATTTCCTGCGTGCGTCCGGATTGCCCGTTCTTGGCCTCGCGACGCATCCGCGTGTTAGTGGCGCGGGGCAACATGCCGTATTCTGCCGTGACCCATCCCAAACCCGACCCCTTCAAAAACCGCGGCACGCCCGGGTCAATCGTGGCGGTGCACAAAACATGGGTATCGCCGCATTTGATCAGGCACGACCCTTCGGCGTGTTTTGTGATGCCGGTCTCGATTGAAATCGGGCGCATTTCGTCTACATTTCTACCAGAGGGGCGCATGGTGTGTCCTTTATATATAAGCTATGCTGAGATACCTGTGCTAAAGATGCAAAAGCAACCTGAAAGTGCCCGATGAGCGATGGCAGCGAAATATTCGGCGAAATGAACGCCCGCAGCCGCGAGGTGTTCCGGCTGGTGGTGGAAAGCTATCTGGAAACAGGTGGCCCGATCGGGTCGCGCACGCTTACCCGTTCGCTAAGTGAAAAGGTAAGTGCGGCGACCATTCGCAATGTAATGCAGGATCTTGAGCATCTGGGCCTGTTGGATTCACCCCATGTTTCGGCCGGGCGTATCCCGACGCAATACGGGTTGCGGATGTTTGTGGATGGCTTGCTGGAAGTGGGCGATTTGCAATCGGACGACCGCAAGAAAATTGACGCAACAGTGGGCGAGGCAAGCGATGTAAATTCCCTGCTGGACCGTGTTGGTTCGGCCCTGTCCGGTATGACGCATGGCGCGTCACTGGTTCTGGCCCCCAAACACGAAGCGCCGATCAAACACATCGAATTTGTCAGCCTTGCCCCCGACCGCGCCCTTGTGGTGTTGGTGTTTGCCGATGGCAACGTGGAAAACCGCGTGTTTACCCCGCCGGTTGGTCAAACCCCGGCCTCCCTGCGCGAGGCGGCGAATTTCCTGAATGCCTTGGCCGAGGGGCGCACCCTGTCCGAATTGCGCCAAACCATCGGGCAGGAAATCAAATCCCGCCGACAAGAGATCGATACATTGGCCCGAGAGCTGGTCGAAAGCGGCTTTGCCTTATGGGACAATGATGATGACAGCTATGAACGGCTGCTTGTTCGCGGGCGGTCAAACCTGCTGGATGATGCGGAATCTGTTGATCTGGAACGCATCCGTAGCCTGTTTGACGACCTTGAACGCAAACGCGATATCGCCGAATTTCTGGAATTGACCGAAGAAGGTGAAGGTGTGCGCATTTTTATTGGCTCTGAAAACAAATTATTTTCGCTTTCGGGTTCATCTTTGGTCGTTTCCCCTTATATGAACTCTGACCGAAAGATTATCGGTGCGGTCGGGGTCATTGGCCCTACACGCCTGAATTACGGGCGGATCGTGCCGATTGTCGATTACACAGCGCAACTGGTTGGAAAACTGATTTCGGATCAGGGGTAAGGAAAAGAAAATGGCAAACGAAAACAAAGACGAATTTCTGGACGATATCGAGTCGCTCGAAGCCGAGCAGGACCGGATCGAAGAAGAAGACGCTGCCGCCGAGGTGGATGAACTGGAGCAAATGCGCGCCGAGCGGGACGAGATGAAAGACCGCTTTATGCGGGCGCTGGCCGACGCTGAAAACACACGCAAACGTGGCGAGCGTGACCGGCTTGAAGCGGCGCAATACGGCGGGTCGAAACTGGCCCGAGATATGCTGCCGGTTTATGACAACCTGAAGCGGGCGCTGGAAACTGTTACTGATGAACAGCGAGCTGTTTCCGGTCCTTTGATCGAAGGCATCGAGCTGACCATGCGCGAATTGCTGCATGTGTTTGAAAAGCACGGGATTGTGCGGATTGCCCCCAACGTAGGCGATCGGTTTGACCCGAATTTCCACGAATCCATGTTCGAGGCGCCCCTGCCAGATACAAAATCCGGCGATATCATTCAGGTGTCCGCCGAAGGGTTCATGCTGCACGACCGCCTACTGCGCCCCGCGCAAGTTGGGGTTTCGTCCACGCCAAAAGGCTAGGATTCCAGCTCTTTCAATTCATACAGCAGGGCGAGCGCCTCTTTCGGGGTAAGCTCGTCCGGCAGTATGTCCTTTAAACGCGCCTCGATTTGCGACTCTTTTGCCTGCACCGGTGCTGCCGGTGCGGGTGTCGCGGAAAACAGTGGCAAATCGTCGATCAATGCCTTTTGCCCGACTTTTCCTTCGCGTTCACCCTTCTCCAGCATCTCCAGAACCACCCGCGCGCGGGCAACCACGGATTCGGGCAATCCGGCCAATCGTGCCACCTGCACCCCGTATGACCGGTCCGCCGCGCCCTTTTTGACTTCGTGCAGGAAGATCACGTCGCCTTCCCATTCCTTGACCGTCACTGTGGCGTTTTCCACCCCGTCGAGTTTATCGGATAGGGCGGTCATTTCGTGGTAATGCGTGGCGAACAAGGCGCGGCACCGGTTTACATCATGCAAATGTTCTAGCGTGGCCCATGCGATGGACAAACCGTCATAGGTGGCTGTGCCCCGCCCGATTTCATCCAGAATGACCAGGGCGCGGTCGTCTGCCTGGTTCAGGATTGCGGCTGTTTCGACCATTTCCACCATGAATGTCGAACGCCCCCGCGCCAAATCATCCGACGCCCCGACACGGCTGAACAATTGTGACACCAGCCCGATATGGGCGCGATCCGCCGGAACATAGGACCCGATCTGTGCCAGCAGGGCAATCAGCGCGTTCTGGCGTAAAAAGGTCGATTTACCCGACATGTTCGGGCCGGTCAGCAACCAGATATCCGCCCCGTCCGACCCATCGGCCAGATCGCAGTCATTGGCAATAAACGGCGCCCCGCCTTGTTGGCGCAAGGCCCGTTCCACCACCGGATGCCGCCCGCCGGAAATTTCAAAGGCGCGGCTGTCATCGACAACGGGTTTGCACCAGTTTTCGCCCGTTGCCAGATCGGCAAATGAACAGGCCAGATCAATTTCCGCCAGCGCGGCAGCGGCCAGATTAACGGGGCCAGATTGGGCCAGAATGGCGTCTTTTAGCGTGGAATAGAGTCGCTTTTCAATTTCCAGCGCCCTGTTGCCCGCATTCAGGATCTTGGTTTCCATTTCCGACAAAGGCACCGTGGTGAACCGCACTGCATTGGCTGTGGTTTGCCTGTGGATGAATGTTTCGGACAAGGGGGCAGACAGCATAACATCGGCATGTTTTGCCGTGGTTTCGATGAAATAGCCCAGCACATTGTTGTGCTTGATCTTCAGCGCCTGAATACCGGTTTGCTCGATATATTCGGCCTGCATTCCGGCAATCACACTGCGCCCTTCATCACGCAGGGTGCGGGCCTCGTCCAGATCGGCGTTATAGCCGGGCGCAATGAACCCACCATCACGCGCCAGCAAGGGCGGATCGGCAACCAGCGCTTGTTCCAGCAGATCCAACAATTCGTCATGCCCGCGCAGGGCCTCCACCGCATTGGCCAGAATTGCGGGCAATTCCAACCCGTCCGCCCGCGCTGCAATGCTGCCGGCCTGTGCCAGACCATCGCGCACCGCCGTCAAATCCCGTGGCCCGCCCCGATCCAGCCCCAGACGCGAAACCGCGCGGTCCATATCGGGGGCCTTGCGCAGATCGTCGCGCAGGGCATCGGCCAATGCGCTGTTTTCGATCATAAAGGAAACCGCATCCTGCCGCGCATGGATGGCAGGCAAGTTTCGCGACGGGCTGGACAATCGCCGTTCCAGCAACCGCCCGCCACCTGCGGTAATAGTCCGGTCAATCACCGCAATCAGGCTTCCGTCCCGCCCACCGCTTAAACTGCGGGTCAGCTCAAGATTTCGCCGTGTGGCCGCATCGATCTGCATCGCCCCGTCCGCACTTTCACGCACTGGCGGGCGCAGCAAGGGCAACTGCCCCTTTTGCGTAATATCAAGCCATTCGACAATCGCCCCCATCGCCGAATTTTCCGCGCGGGAAAATTGCCCGAAAGCCTCCATCGTGCCGACCTTGAACAGCCCCGTCAGCCGCTTTTCCGCCGCTGTGCTGTCAAAACTGGCCGGGGACAGTGCCGTTAGGGATGCGCCAATATCAGTCACTAATTCGGCCAAATCCGCTTCCATCTGTTCAGATACGACCAGTTCACGCGGGGACAGTCGCGCCAGTTCCGGCCCCAGTTTCACCCGTGGGCATGGCATCACATGAAACACGCCGGTGGATATATCGACCCAGGCCAAGGCCCCCTCGCCGCGCACCTCGGAATAGGCGGCCAGAAAATTGTGACGCCGCGCGTCCAGCAAGGAATCCTCGGTCAATGTGCCCGGTGTCACCAGCCGCACGACCTCGCGTTTCACAACAGCCTTGTAGCCGCGCTTTTTCGCTTCGGCGGGGTCTTCCATCTGCTCGCAAACCGCCACGCGAAACCCCTTGCGGATCAGCGTCAGGAAATAACCTTCGGCCGCGCGCACGGGCACGCCGCACATCGGAATATCCTCGCCCAGATGCTTGCCGCGTTTGGTCAGGGCGATGTCCAGCGCCTCGGCCGCGGCCACGGCATCGTCAAAGAACATCTCGTAAAAATCACCCATCCGGTAAAACAAAAGCGCATCCTGATGATCGGCTTTTATTTCCAGATATTGCGCCATCATTGGCGTGACGGATGTTTTGGCGATATTCATCTAACCCCCCGGTTCAAACTGCCGCGATACTACAAATTCGCCGCCCGATGTGGAACCCGCAAAAGGCCGATGTTGTGACCGGCCCAATTCGGCGTTATTGGGGTATAAACGAAAACAGAAAGTCCGACGATGTCCAACAATAATAAATTCACCGACGAAGAGGCGCTGGCCTATCACCTGAAGCCCGTTCCGGGAAAATTCGAGGTCACACCAACCAAACCGATGACCACCCAACGCGACCTGTCGCTGGCCTATAGCCCCGGCGTGGCGGTTCCGGTCGAGGCGATCGCGGAAAATCCCGAAACCGCATATGACTATACAAACAAGGGCAATATGGTCGCGGTGATCTCTAATGGCTCGGCCATTCTGGGCATGGGCAATCTGGGTGCGCTGGCCTCGAAACCGGTGATGGAGGGCAAGGCGGTGCTGTTCAAACGCTTTGCCGATGTGAATTCAATCGACATCGAACTGGATACCGAAGACCCCGATGAAATCATTAACGCGGTGCGTCTGATGGGACCGGCCTTTGGTGGGATTAACCTTGAGGATATCAAAGCGCCTGAATGTTTTATCATCGAGCAGCGTTTGAAAGAGGAAATGGACATTCCTGTTTTCCACGATGACCAGCACGGCACAGCGGTGATTTGCGCCGCCGGTCTGATCAACGCGCTGCACCTGTCGGGCAAAAAGATCGAGGATTGCCGCATTGTGGTAAACGGGGCCGGTGCGGCCGGTATTGCCTGTATCGAACTGATCAAATCCATGGGTGCGCAGCATGACAACTGTTTGCTGTGTGACACCAAAGGCGTGATCTATCAGGGCCGCAAAGAAGGCATGAACCAGTGGAAATCGGCCCATGCCGCCAACACCGATCTGCGCACGTTGGAAGAGGCGATGAACGGCGCGGATGTGTTTCTGGGCGTTTCCGTGAAGGGGGCCGTGACACAGGAAATGGTCTCTAACATGGCCAAAGACCCGGTTATTTTCGCCATGGCCAACCCCGATCCGGAAATCACACCGGAAGAGGCCCACGCGGTGCGCGAGGATGCCATCGTTGCCACGGGGCGTTCGGATTACCCCAATCAGGTGAACAACGTGCTGGGCTTTCCCTACCTGTTTCGCGGCGCGCTGGATATCCACGCCCGCGCGATCAATGACGATATGAAAATCGCCTGCGCCCGCGCCTTGGCCGAACTGGCCCGCGAGGATGTCCCGGACGAAGTGGCGATGGCCTATGGCCGTGCGCTGAGTTTCGGGCGTGACTACATCATCCCTGCCCCGTTTGACCCGCGTCTGATTTACACAATCCCGCCCGCCGTGGCCAAGGCGGGTATGGATACCGGCGTGGCGCGTCGTCCGATTGTGGATATGGATGGTTATCGGGAGTCGCTGAAAGAGCGGCTTGATCCTACGGCGTCCATCCTGCGCGGCATCCACGCCCGCGCCAAGGCGGCGCAACGGCGGATGATTTTTGCCGAGGGCGATGATGTGCGGGTTTTGCGTGCCGCTGTTGCCTATCAGCGTGCTGGTTTGGGCCATGCGCTGGTTGTGGGCCGTGATGATGACGTAAAGGCCAAACTGGAAGCCGCCGGTATGGGTGATGCGGTTAGCGAACTGGAGGTGGTGAATGCCGCCAAAACCGAGCACCTCGCGATGTATAAGGATTTCCTTTACAAACGCTTGCAGCGCAAGGGTTATGACCGTTCCGATATTCACCGTCTAGCTGCCCGTGATCGGCATGTGTTTTCGGCGCTGATGTTGGCACATGGGCAT
>WGBJ01000130.1 GCA_015494385.1 Marinosulfonomonas sp. | reverse complement strand
TAACGATATTCAATATTTTCCTGTGCTACCCGCTGGCCTACTTTCTGGGCCAGTCCAAGGGGTCGGGCTTTGTCCGGTTGCTGGTTGTGCTGCTGATCATCCCCTACTGGATCAACGAAATCCTGCGCGCCTTTGCGTTGCGGATTATCTTTGGCGACAGTGGTTTGCTGAACGAAGCCCTGATGTTCCTGCATCTGACCAAAGAGCCGATTGATTTCATCCGTCAGGATATCGCGCTTTATGCCGGTCTGGGCTATGCCTATATCCTGCTGATGCTGTTCCCGATGTATAACGTGATCGAAAGTCTGGATCGCAACCAGATCGAAGCGGCGCGCGATATGGGGGCCAGCTGGCCGCGTATCCACCGCCGGATCGTTATCCCGCACGCCAAACCCGGCATCGTTTCGGGCGCTACAATGGTGTTCATGCTGTCCGCCGGTGCGCTGGCCGCACCGCAAATTCTGGGTGGTCCAAGCAGCCTGTGGTTTACCCAGCTGGTTTACCAGTGGTTCTTCAACTCGCTTAACTGGCATCAGGGGGCGGCCTATGCGATCGTTCTGCTGGTCTCCACCATCATTATTGTTCTGACGGTGATGCGCATCTTCAAAGTGAACATGGGGGACATTGGCAAATGAGCAGTAAATCCCTTATCCGCATTTCCCTTGGCGTCTATCTGATCATCTTCTTCAGCTACCTTCTGGGTCCGCTGGTGGTGATGAGCCTGACCGCCTTCAATTCATCCGGCTTTCCGTCGGTTTCACCCTGGGCCTGTTTCACTTTTGAGTGGTTCAAAACACTATGGAATGACAGCTCCATGCGCGAAGGTATCTTTTACAGCGTAATCATCGGCCTAGGTACGGTTGCCCTGTCGGTTTCGATGGGTCTGGCCGCATCAATCGTGCTGACACAGGTCTGGGCCAACTTTCGCTCTACCTATTACACGCTAATCATCGCGCCAATTCTGGTGCCCGGCGTTGTTCTGGGTATTTCCACATTGGTGTTCTGGGACCGGTTCGGCAATTTTCTGGGGGCGGGGGATGGCTCGATGTTGTCCAACCTGTTCCACAACGGGATTTTCCTGACCATCCTTGGCCAGTCCTCGTTCATTGCGTCCTATGCCATGCTGGTGTTCGTTGCCCGCCTTCAGCGGTTCGACCCGGGCCTGACCGAAGCCGCGCTGGACCTTGGGGCGACCCATACACAAGCGTTTCGCAAAATCCTGTTGCCGTTCATGCGGCCGGCGATTGCCTCGGCCTCTGTGCTGGCGTTTCTGGCATCATTCGAGAACTATAACACCACCACCTTTACCATCGTTGACTATAAAACCCTGACGACGGTTCTGGCGCAAAAAGTGCGTCTCGGGATCAACCCGTCAATTTCCGCACTGGCGTTTATCATCATCACGCTGACGGTTTTTGCGGCATTGGCTTTCGAGGCCTACCGCCGCAATCAGGCACGTCAGGAGGCCGTCAAACAGGGCAAGGCCAAGGTGAAATCCGGTGGTATCCTGCCGTCATTCATGACGGGCAACCCTGCCGCAATCGTATTTGTTCTGCTGGCCTTTGTGGCGATTGTCATGATTGGAACCGCCCAGAAATACAGCCCCGAACAGTGCAAGATCCAGGTGCGCGAGGCCAAACAGGCCGAGATCCAGCGCCGCATCAAAGAGCTGCAAGAGCAACGCCTGATCAAGTCGCAATCCGAAGCGCGCCAAGGGCCGGATATCTTTGGGACACCAGCACCACAAGACGACACTGGTGGCAAGCCAAGCGGCGCTTTCGGTGGTGTGTTCGCTCCGGGCAACCTGTCTAATGGTGCGGAAACCGAAGAACCTGCAACGCAGAAACCTTCGGGTGGCAGCGGGGCCTTCGGTGGTGTGTTCGCGCCGACAAATCTGGACAACGGCGACGGCAACTAAGCTAGGGGGCCACCGGAAACGGTGGCCCTGACCGTGAAAGGGGACGGGGATGCTTATTGCCCATATCAGTGACACACATATTGCCGGACCGGGTTTGAAAACCAACGGTATCGCACCGATGGCGGAAAATCTGTCACGCTGTGTGGATACCATTAACGCACTGACCATGCAGCCTGATCTGGTGCTGCTGTCCGGCGATGTGACGAATGATGCGACCCGTGATGAAGCGCTGCGGGCAGGCGAAATACTGGCCGGTCTGAACAGCCCGCTGTATCTGGTTCCCGGCAACCACGATGATCGCGACGTGTTGTGGGACGTGTTTGGCGGCGGGGCGATTCCGGCCCGCGCCCACGGATTTATCAACTATGTTATCAACGGTCCCGACCTGCGCATCATTGCGCTGGATTCGGTGGTGCAGGGGCAATCCGGCGGACTGTTTTGCGAAACCCGTTCGGCATGGTTGCGGGCGGCGTTGGAAGATGGTGGCGATCAGCCAACAGTTATTTTCATGCACCACCCACCGCTAAAATGCGGTGTGCCGGAAACCGACCTGGACGGCTTTGACGGGGCCAATGAACTGGGCGCGATCATTGCCGAATATCCCAACATCCAGCGCATCCTGTGCGGGCATATCCACCTGCTGACACATGCCCGCTGGAACGGAACCGTTGTGACAACAGCCCCCAGCATGGGGATGCAATTAACGCTGGATCTGACGCAGGCGCATCCGTCAAAATTCTATCTGACCGATCCTGGATATTTGCTGCACCACTGGACGCCTGATAAGGTATTGATCACCCATGCGGTGACGGTGCGGGACATGGATGGCCCCTATGATTTCCGTCAGCACTAAATTAGGTCTTTTGGCACCACAAAGGCCTCGACTTGTCCCGTATTTGGGGTGATGTCGGCCCAACTGTCGGCATCAAAATTGATCACGGTTGTTGCCGCTGACGGGTATTGGTGAAACTTGGGATGTTTGGGTGCCTGGTTAACCAGCTCCTCGGCCAGCATGGCGGTGCCGGGGTTGTGGGACAGCATCATGGTTGATTGCGCGCGGCACCCTTGCAGAATTGTCATCATCCGCTGTGGCGAGGCCATATAAAGCGCCGAGGTAAACTGCACCTTTTCGGTGCTAACACAGGCTGATGCGATTTCGTCCCATGTTTCAGCGGAGCGCCGTGCGGTGGATGAAATTACGCTTTCGGGGCAATAGTCGTGTTTTGCCAGCCATTTACCTATTGCCTTGGCCGCTGCATACCCGCGCGTGTTTAACGGGCGGTCGTGATCATCAAGCGTCGGATCATCCCAACTGGATTTTGCGTGGCGGGTCAGGATCAAACGAAGGGTCATTGCGGGATAAGGGATACCAAATGAAAAACAGATTGTTCCAAGCACTCTGACATATATGCGCCCTTCGGGGCAAGGGTGGCGCGGCAGGTAATAAAAACGCGTTGCGACCTATGAGCCGGGGGCCTATTTTCGAAAGAACGGAAGGGCCAGTATCCAGGCAAGGTTGGACGGGCGGTCATCCTGCCATTGCAACCCGATTGTCATATCGTCATGGCCCTTTTTGGGTTGCGCAATGTAAGTGCCAAACAACCGGTCCCAGATTGATAAGGCAAAACCATAGTTGCTGTCGTGTTCCTCGCGAATATCGGAATGGTGCACGCGGTGCATGTCTGGCGTGACCAGAACCTTGCGTATAATTGCATCCAGTTTCAGTGGCAGTTTAATATTGGCGTGGTTAAACATCGCGGTACCATTCAGGATGATTTCAAACAGGATCACGGCAAAGGCAGACGGCCCCAACAGATAAACCAGCCCGATTTTCAGCAGCATAGACAGAGCAATTTCGACGGGGTGGAACCGGATGGCGGTGGTCACATCAATGTCGCGGTCTGCATGGTGAACGCGGTGCAGGCGCCACAGGATCGGGATTTTGTGGGTGATCAGATGTTGCAGCCAGATGGCAAAATCCAGCAGCAAAACCGTCAGCAGGGTTTCCAGCCAGAACGGCCAATCCAGATTGTTGAACAGCCCCCATCCCAGCCGACCGGCATCAATCGCCGCCCCGACAGCCAACAGCGGCATGGCAATCGCCAGAATGCGTAGCGTCAGTGAATCAATGATGATGATCGCCCAATTGGTAAACCAGCGCCGTTGCCGCGTTTGGGTGCGGGGGCGGCGCGGAACGATAGCCTCGATAACCGCGAAGATCAGGAACAGGGCGATAAAGACGCCCAATCGGATTTGTGCTTCGTTTTCCAT
>WGBJ01000129.1 GCA_015494385.1 Marinosulfonomonas sp. | reverse complement strand
CTGGGGGGCAACGGCTGTGACCGCTGTTTTCTCGATCGCCAAAATCGCCTTTAGTGCCTGAGCCGGAGAAGTAACATGGCTGCTTATGAATACGAAACCCACAATTACGATGTGGTTGTTGTTGGCGCCGGTGGTGCCGGTTTGCGGGCGACTTTGGGGATGGCCGAGCAGGGGTTGAAAACCGCCTGTGTGACCAAGGTTTTCCCGACCCGTTCGCATACAGTTGCCGCGCAAGGCGGGATTGCCGCAAGCCTTGGCAATATGGAACCGGACAGCTGGCAGTGGCATATGTATGACACGGTCAAAGGCTCGGACTGGCTGGGCGATAACGACACGATCGAATATGTCGCCCGTGAAGCACCGCGCGCGGTTTATGAACTGGAGCATTACGGTGTGCCTTTTTCCCGCACCACAGACGGCAAGATTTACCAGCGCCCGTTTGGTGGTCACACCACCGAATACGGCGAAGGCAAGCCGGTACCGCGCGCCTGTGCTGCGGCCGACCGGACCGGCCACGCGATGTTGCACACGTTGTATGGGCAAAGCCTGAAACACAACGCCGAATTCTATATTGAATATTTCGCGCTGGATCTGATCATGGATGACAACGGTGCCTGCACCGGTATCATGGCATGGAAATTGGACGATGGCACGATGCACCGCTTTAACGCCAAGATGGTCGTTCTGGCCACCGGCGGGGCGGGGCGCACCTATTTCAGCTGCACATCCGCACATACCTGCACCGGCGACGGTGGTGGCATGGTGGCGCGGGCCGGATTGCCGTTGCAGGATATGGAATTCGTGCAATTCCATCCGACCGGCATCTACGGTATGGGCGCGTTGATTACCGAAGGGGTGCGCGGCGAAGGCGGCTATCTGACCAACTCGGAAGGCGAACGGTTCATGGAACGCTATGCGCCCACCTTCAAAGATTTGGCCAGCCGCGATGTTGTCAGCCGCTGCATGACAATCGAAATTCGCGAAGGGCGCGGTGTTGGTCCGCTAAAGGACCATATCCACCTGAATCTGAGCCATCTGCCCCCCGAGGTGATCTATGAGCGCCTGCCGGGCATCGCCGAAAGTGCGCGCATCTTTGCCGGTGTCGATGTAACCAAAGAACCGATTCCGGTTCTACCCACAGCGCACTACAACATGGGCGGCATCCCGACAAACCACATGGGCGAGGTGATCAACCCCGTCAAAGGCAATCCCGATGCGATTGTTCCCGGCCTGATGGCTGCGGGCGAATGCGCCAGTGCTTCATTGCACGGGGCGAACCGTCTGGGCACCAATTCGCTGCTGGATCTGGTGGTGATGGGGCGCGCAACGGCGATCAAGGCTGGCGAAATCATTGATCCAAAGGCCCCCGTTCCGCAGGCGTCCGAAGACAAGATTGACGCGATCTTTGAGCACTTTGACCGGGTACGCAAAGCCGACGGCAGCAAAACGACGGCCGAACTGCGCCTGAAGATGCAGCGCGCAATGCAGGAAGATGCCGCAGTGTTCCGCACTAGCGAAACCCTGAAAGAGGGCTGCAAAAGGCTGAGTGACATCTGGGACGAGATGAAGGACATCAAGGTCACGGACCGCTCGCTGGTCTGGAACAGCGATCTGATGGAAACGCTGGAACTGGAAAACCTGATGGCCAATGCGCTGACCACGATCTACGGCGCCGAAGCCCGCAAGGAAAGCCGTGGTGCACATGCGCACGAGGATTTCCCAGATCGTGGCGACAAGGATTGGCGCAAGCACACGCTGGCAACTGTTGATTCTAATGGCAAGGTCAAGATCAAATACCGCCCTGTTCACGTTGACCCGCTTACGACGCTGAAAGAAGGCGGGGTGGATATGAAGAAATTTGCACCGAAGAAAAGGGTTTACTGATGGCTATTTTGAAAACCTCCTCTGTTGCATTGGTTCTGGGTGGTGTGGTTCTGGCGGGCTGCGTCAAACCCGAGCCACCAAAGGATTACATGCTGACCTGTCTGCATGAAACCGGGGCCAAAGGGTCTTATGTGCGCTCGGCTGACAGGGTCGGGGTGAATGGTTTGCCGGTGATCCAGCCTGCTGCAGGCGGCGATGCACGCGGCGCGGTTCTGATGAACGCCTGCGTCGAGCAGCACAACCGCGAGGCAGGCGTTCATCAGAACCGCGCCGCGTGCAT
>WGBJ01000128.1 GCA_015494385.1 Marinosulfonomonas sp. | reverse complement strand
AACGAGGCGCGCGATGACCCTGATGAAACCCACCCGACGTGATTTGCTGAAACTGGCCGCGATGGCCCCCGCGATGGCGTTCCCGCTAAGTGCGCGGGCAGAACTGGGGCCGCCGACGGGGGATAACCCTGCGCATTTCCGCTTTTCCATTGGGGACGCGCGTTTGACGATCATTTCGGACGGCTATTTCGAAACACCGGTCAGCGGGATTGGCGTGAATGCCGATCCGGCCGACGTGCAAGCGTTCATGGCGGCGCATTATTTGCCGACGGACAAGGGCTATGCCCACACAAACCATCTGTATATCGAAATCGGCGATGCCAAGGTGCTGGTCGATGTTGGCTCGGGCAGCCGGTTCTTTGATACCACGGGCCGTCTGATGGCGAATATGGAGGCCGCGGGGATTGATCCGCAAGGGATTACCCATGTGGTGATGACCCACGCGCACCCTGACCACATTCTCGGCATCCGCGATGATTTTGACGAGGCGATCATTCCCGAGGCCGCCTATACCATCGGCCAGATCGAGCATGATTACTGGATGCAGGATGATCTGGTTAATCAGGTGCCCGAGGAGCGCCAGCAATTCGTTCTGGCGGCGGTGAATTCGATCAATGCGGACGGGGTGGAATGGATCATGGCGCAGGACGGGCACGAGGTGGTGCCGGGGGTTACGATGATGCACACGCCGGGCCACACGCCGGGGCATATGTCGGTGCGGCTGGAAAGCGGTGGCAAGACGTTGATTGCGCTGGGCGATTGCCTGACCAATGCGCATGCCAGTTTCGCGCGGCCCGACTGGTTGCTGGTGCGGGATCAGGATCAGCCGATGGCGGCGGATACCCGCAAGAAGGTGCTGGGCATGGCGGCGGATGAACGGATTGCGGTGCTGGGCTATCACTTCCCCTTCCCCGGGGTGGGGCATGTGATGCGGGATGGCGATGCGTTTAGGTTTGTGCCGGCGCTGTGGCGGTTTTAGCGCCTAGCTCCCAAGAAGAAAAAAGGGCGCCCGTTTCAGGCGCCCTTTTGTTTTGCGGTCAGGATCTGGATCAATCGGTCCAGCTAACCCCTGTCAGGTCGTTTGCCTGTGTGGGTGAATTTTCCCACAGGCCCTGAATTTTCGCATTGGCAACGCCGGTTTTGGCCAGCTGGAACAGGTAGCCGTTGACGTAGTCCTTGGCGATCAGCATTTCCGCGGCACCCTGGATGGCAGCACGTTTTGCCGGATTGGTGGCCAGGTTCAACTGGTCCATCAGGGCGCGGAATTCTGGGCTGTCATACTGGAAATAGTAATCGGGCCGCGCGTAGATGTTGATGTCGGCGGGTTCCGTGTGGCTGACGATGGTCAGATCGAAATCCTTGCCTTTGAACACCTGTTCAATCCACTGTGCCCATTCCAGATTGGAAATCTCGGTTTCGATGCCGACGGCCCGCAGTTGCGAGGCGATGATTTCGCCGCCGCGCCGCGCGTATGTCGGCGGAGGCAGCATCAGGCGCAGTTTCAGGCCCTCCTGACCGGCTTCGGCCAACAGTTTCTTGGACAGCTCGGGGTCATAGGCGGACAGGCCGGTCAGATCCACATAGGCTGGATTGTGCGGCGCTGTGTGGGTGCCGATGGGCGTGCCGTAACCGAACATCGCGCCATCAATAATTTCCTGACGGTTGATGGCGTGGGCGATGGCTTCGCGCACGCGCACGTCCGCCAATGCACCGGATTTATTGTTGGTTGACAGGATGGTTTCACCTTCGGTCGAGCCAACGATCACCTTGAAGCGCGGGTCTGCCTTGAACTGTTCCAGCGTTTCGGGTGCGGGGAAGTTTGGGAAGGCATCGACATCACCGGCCATCATGGCGGCAAAGGCCGCGTTCGGGTCGGAAATGAATTTGAACGTGGCGGTGGCCAGTGCCGGTGCTTCGCCCCAATAGGCGTCATTGCGCACCAGTTCGACACGGTCGCCCTGTACCCAGTTGGCAAATTTGAACGGGCCGGTGCCGACCGGATTGGTCGCCTCGTCGGCCACGCTTTCTTCACCAACGATCACGGCATCACCCCATGCCATGTTGAAGGGGAAGCTGCCGTTAGGCGCGGACAGTTTGACCTCGACGGTCAGCGGATCAATGGCGGTGACGCTTTCGATTCCGGCAAACAGGGCCTTTTGCGCGTTGGTCGAATCCTCGGCGCGGGCACGGTTCAGGGAAAACACCACGTCATCGGCGTTCATATCGGTGCCGTCGTGGAATTTCACACCATCCTGCAGATGGAACGTATATGTCAGGCCATCCTCGGAGATGTCCCAGCTTTTGGCCAATGCCGGATTGACCGAGCCATCGGGGCCGAAACGGGTCAGACCCTCGAACACATTGGCATAAACCACTTCGTCGATCGCGGCGGCTGCACCGGCTGTCGGGTCAAGGTTTGGTGGCTCAAGCACCATTCCGACGGTGATTGAATCCTGCGCCGCAAAGGCGGTGCCGGCTGTCAGCGCGAGGGCTGCGACGGTCATTTTCAGACGGTTAAACATATGATTCTCCCTATGTAATTATCGTTAGCTTAGTGCGGTAATAGCAGCTCTGCCAAGGCCAAAGCCATGACCTGCCCGCTATCAACCATATCCTGCACACCGATCCATTCGTCAGGCTGGTGCGCAAGGTCCAGAATGCCGGGGCCATAAGCGATGCAGTTTTTCAGCTTGCCGATGCGGTCGATGTGCTTTTGGTCATAAGTGCCCGGCGAAACGACGTATTCGGGTCGTTTGTCCATCACGGTTTCAATCGCCTTGGCAACGGTTGTCACCACGGGGGCGTCTTCGGCGGTCATGGTGGGCTGGACCTCGAACAGATCGCGGATGTCGTATTGGAATTCGGGACGCCCGGCTTTGATTTTCTCAAGCATCTGCGCCACTTCGCCTTTGACCACGTCGATGTCTTCTTCGATCAGGAAACGGCGATCAATGATGATGCGGCAGCGGTCCGGCACGCAAGGGGCGGGCAGGCCGGTGTATTCGTCGGGCTGCTCGGGCGCGCCGCCGTGGATTGAATTGATGTTCAGGGTTGATTGTTTTGCCCCGTCCGGCACCACGGGCATATCGGTGTGTTTGCTGGCCAAAAGGGGGAAGAGGTAAGTTTCCATTT
>WGBJ01000127.1 GCA_015494385.1 Marinosulfonomonas sp. | reverse complement strand
CTATTACGTCGATTACAAAACCGGCAAGCTGACCAAATCGAAATCCTCCTATGAACACCCGCAGCCGCACGCCTGTTTCATCCAGTCGATCGCCGATGATCTGGTGGGCGAGGGCGGCATCATGGACCTGTGGGTGCGTGAAGCGCGGCTGTTCAAATACGGCTCGGGCACCGGCACCAACTTCTCATCCTTGCGCGCCGCCGGTGAATCGCTGTCGGGTGGCGGGTCGTCCTCGGGTCTGATGGGATTCCTTAAAATCGGTGACCGCGCGGCTGGTGCGATCAAATCCGGTGGCACCACACGCCGCGCCGCCAAGATGGTGATCTGCGATGCGGACCACCCCGATATTCAGGAATTCATCAACTGGAAGGTTCTTGAGGAACAAAAGGTTGCCTCTATCGTGGCCGGTTCCAAGATCCACGAAAAGGGTCTGAACGAAATCTTTGCCGCGATCAAAGCATGGGACGGCAAGCAGGAAGACGCAGTTGACCCCAAGGTGAACGACACCCTGAAATCGGCCATCCGCAGCGCGAAAAAATACGCAATTCCCGAGACTTACATCAAACGGGTGCTGGATTACGCCAAGCAGGGCTATACCGCGATTGAATTCCCGACCTATGACACGGACTGGGATTCCGAGGCCTATAATTCGGTTTCCGGCCAGAACTCGAACAACTCGATCCGCGTGACGGATGCGTTCCTTAAAGCGGTCAAGGACGATGCCGATTGGGATCTGATCAACCGCACAGATGGCAAAGTGGCCAAAACCATCCGCGCCCGCGATCTGTGGGAAGATGTGGGCCACGCCGCGTGGTCTTGCGCCGATCCGGGCATCCAGTATCACGACACGGTCAACGCTTGGCACACCTGCCCCGAAGATGGCGAAATCCGTGGCTCGAACCCTTGTTCGGAATATATGTTCCTGGACGATACCGCCTGTAACCTTGCCAGCATGAACCTGCTGACCTTCCTTAAGGACGGCGAGTTTCAGGCCGAAGACTACATGCATGCCACCCGCCTGTGGACGCTGACACTGGAAATTTCGGTGATGATGGCGCAATTCCCGTCAAAGGAAATCGCGCAATTGTCCTATGATTTCCGCACCTTGGGCCTTGGTTATGCCAATATCGGCGGCTTGCTGATGAACATGGGCTTTTCTTACGACAGCGACGAGGGCCGCGCCCTTTGTGGCGCCCTGACTGCCATCCTGACCGGTGTTTCCTATGCCACATCGGCGGAAATTGCCTCGGAACTGGGCGCGTTTGACGGCTATGCCCGTAACGCCGACCACATGCTGCGAGTGATCCGCAACCACCGCAACGCGGCCTATGGCAACGAAAACGGTTACGAGGGGCTGGATATCAAACCGGTGCCGCTGGATCATGCCAATTGTCCTGACAAACGGCTGGTGGAACTGTCCAAAACCGCCTGGGACGAAGCCTTGGCACTGGGCGAGAAATTCGGCTACCGCAATGCGCAGGTTTCGGTGATTGCCCCGACCGGCACAATCGGTCTGGTGATGGATTGTGACACCACGGGCATCGAGCCTGATTTCGCACTGGTGAAATTCAAGAAACTGGCCGGTGGCGGTTATTTCAAAATCATCAACCGCTCGGTTCCCGCCGCTCTGGAAAAGCAGGGCTATGGCTCGGCCCAGATCGAGGAAATCATCTCTTATGCTGTGGGTCATGGCACAATCGGCAATGCACCGGTGATCAACCACACATCCCTGATCGGGCACGGCTTTGGCCAGCGCGAGCTGGACAAGATCGAAGAGGCACTGCCCTCGGCGTTCGACATCCGGTTCGTATTCAACCAGTGGACCCTGGGCGAGGATTTCTGCGCCAAAACGCTGGGTATTCCGGCCGAAAAGCTGAATGATCCGGCCTTTGATCTGCTGCGCCACCTTGGCTATACCCGCGCGGAAATTGACGCGGCCAATGACCATGTTTGCGGCACCATGACGCTGGAAGGTGCGCCACACCTGAAGGAAGAACACTACGGCATCTTTGATTGCGCCAATGCTTGCGGCAAAAAAGGCAAGCGTTATCTGTCGGTTAACAGCCATATCTATATGATGGCTGCGGCCCAGTCGTTTATCTCGGGGGCGATTTCCAAGACCATCAACATGGCCAATGATGCAACGATCGAGGATTGCCAGAAGGCGTATGAGCTTAGCTGGTCCTTGGGCATCAAGGCCAACGCGCTCT
>WGBJ01000126.1 GCA_015494385.1 Marinosulfonomonas sp. | reverse complement strand
TTCCATTGCCCGGGCTTCGGGTCGGGCGCAACCGGGCAATGGGCCTGCAGAAAGACCAGCACAAAGAATAGCTGCAGACTCCAGACCCAGAACAGCACGCCGGTCACCAATATGTACCGGCCCAGCCCGATAATGTGATCCGGATCAAACCACCAAACCCAGAACCAGGTCGAAAAGGCAAACCAAAGCACGGCAAGAAGCTTGTATTTGAATGCCTTCATGCCTGAAAACAGCGGCTTTAGAAATGGCCTGGGCTCAAGAGCCGGATGATGTCGGCTGCTTGGTTTCATTCCCTTGAAACCCCGTTCCGGTCAGATGCAAACCAGGGTGCGGCATCGCGCACGATCTGGCTGATATCACTCCACTGTGGCTCAAACCCAAGGATTTCCCGGGACAGTTTTGAGCTTGCGACAAGTTCCGGAGGATCGCCATCGCGGCGCGGCGCTTCTATGATCGGAACCTTGAGACCCGTGATCTGCTCGACCGCATCGGCGACTTGCCGCACGGATGTTCCCGTCCCCGTGCCAAGGTTTAACTTTAGCGAGCCTGCGTTGTTGGAAATAGCGTCCAGCGCAAGCAGGTGAGCCTGTGCAAGGTCGTTTACATGGATGTAGTCACGAATGCAGGTTCCGTCCGGTGTTGGATAGTCTGTTCCGAAAATTTTAAGGGGACCACCCGTACCATAAGCCGCCATAAGCGCCAACGGGATGAGGTGCGTTTCCGGAAAATGCCGTTCTCCCAATTCGCCATCAGGATCGGCACCGGCGGCATTGAAATAACGCAATGCCGCAAAATGCAGATCATGGGTTCGGGCGGCGTCTTCCAGCATCCATTCGCTAATAAGCTTGGTGCGGCCATAAGGGTTGATCGGGGCTTGCACCGTATCCTCGGCGATAGGCAGTTTTTGCGGCACACCGTACGTTGCACAAGATGACGAAAATACGATCTTTTTCACATCGGCTTGATGCATCGCGTCCAACAGCGCGATCATGCCGCCGACATTATTGTCATAATAAAGCAGCGGCTTTTCAACGCTCTCTCCGACATAGGCAAGGGCTGCAAAATGGATGACTGCTTCGATCTTTTCACGCTGCAATGTTTCCAAAAGCAGTTCCCTGTCGCGCAGATCGCCAATTACAAGCGGGCCCCATTTTACCGCCTCCGCATGACCCCGCGACAGGTTATCGTAAACGACGGGCTGTATACCGGCCTCGCCCAGTGCCTTGCAGCAATGCGACCCGATATAACCGGCGCCACCGGTAACGAGAACCCGTGATGGAAGGCTCAAAGGCTTGCCTCGATTCTCTCGCCCTCTTTTGGCCTCTGCCCCTGAAATTGCGCAATTTCGCCTTTGAAATACTCGATGGTTGGAACCAGACCGTCCCGCAAGGGGATTTTCGGTTCCCAGCCAAGTAGCATCTTGGCGCGCGTGATGTCGGGGCGCCGCTGCCGCGGGTCATCTTTGGGTAGATCATGGTGAACCACACCTTTGGCCGTCGGGATCATCTCGGAAACCAACCCGGCCAATTCGTTGATTGTAAACTCTCCCTGATTGCCCAGATTGATCGGGTCAACACCGCAGGTCTCGGATTCCATCAGAGAGATCAGACCATTCAACAAGTCGTCAATATAACAAAACGAGCGCGTCTGTTCTCCGGTTCCGTAAATAGTCAGCTCCTCGCCTTTCAGGGCTTGAACGATAAAATTCGAAACAACCCGCCCGTCTTCAGGGTCCATACGAGGGCCATAGGTGTTAAAGATACGCGCAATCCGGATATCCACCCCCGTCGCACCGTGCATCTCGTGAAACAGGGTTTCGGCCGCCCTCTTGCCCTCGTCATAGCAGGCCCGAGGCCCCACAGTGCTTACCAGACCCCGATAGCTTTCGTTTTGCGGCGAAATGTCGGGATCGCCGTAAACTTCGGATGTCGAACACTGCAATACCCGGGCCGATTTCGACTGTGCAAGCTCCAGCAGGTTCAGCGAGCCAATAACCGACGTTAAAAACGTATGGACCGGATTTTTCTGATATTTCGGCGGAGACGCGGGACAGGCAAGGTTGTAAATCCGATCCACGCGACCGCGAAGG
>WGBJ01000125.1 GCA_015494385.1 Marinosulfonomonas sp. | reverse complement strand
GCGTTATGCGATGTTCACCAATGACGCGGGCGGCATCATGGATGACCTGATGGTCGCCAACCGTGGCGATCACCTGTTCGTTGTAGTGAACGCGGCCTGCAAGGACGCCGATATTGCGCATATGCGGGCGAACCTGTCGGATACTTGCGAAATCGAGGTGATCGAGGACCGCTCGTTGCTGGCGTTGCAAGGGCCGTTGGCCGAGGCCGCATTGAACGGCATTTCCCCCGTGGCCGATATGAAATTCATGGATGTGGCCGTGGTGCCGTCCGAATTTGGCGACCTTTGGGTGTCACGCTCGGGCTATACCGGCGAGGACGGGTTCGAGGTTTCCGTGGCCAATGATCAGGCCGTTGCCTTCGCCCGCGCCCTGTTGGCGGCAGGCGGGGTTCAGGCAATCGGCCTTGGCGCACGCGACAGTCTGCGGCTGGAGGCGGGGCTTTGCCTGTATGGCAATGACATCGACGAAACCACATCCCCCGTCGAGGCCGCGCTGGAATGGGCGATCCAGAAGGTGCGCCGCAAAGGCGGTGATCGTGAAGGGGGTTTCCCCGGTGCAGACCGCATCCTGAATGAATTGGAAAACGGCACATCCCGCCGCCGCGTTGGTATCCTGCCCGAAGGCCGCGCCCCGATGCGCGCGCATACCATGCTGTTTGCCAGCGAGGATGCGGCCGAGCCAATGGGCGAAGTCACATCCGGCGCCTTTGGCCCGACCATCGGGCGGCCCATGTCGATGGGCTATGTCGCGACAGAATTTGCCGAAACCGGCACCCGAATTTTCGCCGAGGTGCGCGGCAAACGTCTGCCCGCCACCATCGCGGATATGCCGTTCCGGCCCTCGACCTATAAACGCTAATCAACAGGAGAAATAACAATGAAATTTACAGAAGAACACGAATGGCTGCGCGTTGAAGGTGACGTTGTGGTCGTGGGCATCACCGAACACGCCGCCGAACAACTGGGCGATGTGGTGTTTGTCGAACTGCCCGATACCGAAACCGAAGTGGTCAAGGACGACGAAGTCGTGGTGATTGAATCGGTCAAGGCCGCGTCCGACATTCTGGCCCCGATTGATGGCGAGATTGTCGAAGTGAACGAAGCCCTTGTGGACGATCCCGGCAAGGTGAACGAGGATCCGCAGGGGGATGCGTGGTTCTTTAAAATGAAACCCGCCGATCTGTCGCAACTGGACGATATGATGGACGAAGCCGCCTACAAAGCCTTTATCGGTTAACCGAACACACGTCCTGCCCTTGCATGTCTTCATGGGGGCGGGACGTGAAATGCCTGCATGATTTGGAGAATACCCATGCCTTTCACCCCCACCGATTACCTGCCCTATGATTTTGCCAACCGCCGCCACATTGGCCCCTCGCCCGAGGAAATGGCCGAAATGTTGCAGGTGTTGGGGGTCGAGACGCTGGACGAGTTGATCGACCAGACCGTGCCGAAATCCATCCGCACCAAAGAGCCGCTGGACTTTGGCAAGCCCAAATCCGAACGCGAATGGCTGTGGTATGTGCGGCAGGTGGCCAAGAAAAACAAGGTGTTCACCACCATGATCGGGCAGGGGTATTACGGGGCGATCACCCCGCCGGCGATCCAGCGCAATATTCTGGAAAATCCGGCGTGGTATACCGCCTATACCCCCTATCAACCCGAGATTTCGCAGGGGCGTCTTGAGGCGCTGCTGAACTTCCAGACCATGGTTTCCGATCTGACCGGCCTTGAGATTGCCAACGCATCCCTGCTGGACGAAGCCACCGCCGCCGCCGAAGCCATGACCATGGCGCAGCGGGTGGCCAAATCCAAGGCCAAGGCGTTTTTTGTCGATGAAAACTGTCACCCGCAAAATATCGCGGTGATCAAAACCCGCGCCTTGCCGCTGGATATCGAGGTGATCGTGGGCAACCCTGACGATCTGGATGCCTCAAAAGTATTCGGCGCGGTGTTCCAATACCCCGGCACCTATGGCCATCTGCGCGATTTCACCGCCGAAATGGAGGCGCTGCACGAAGCCAAAGCGATTGGTATCGTGATTGCCGATCCGATGGCGCTGACCCTGCTGAAAGAACCCGGCGCGATGGGGGCCGATATTGCTGTTGGATCAACCCAGCGGTTCGGGATTCCTTTGGGCTATGGCGGCCCGCACGCCGCCTATATGGCCTGCAAGGACAAGATGAAGCGCGCGATGCCGGGCCGGATTATCGGCGTGTCGATCGACAGCCACGGCAAACCCGCCTACCGCCTGTCGCTGCAAACCCGCGAACAGCACATTCGCCGCGAAAAGGCCACTTCGAACGTCTGCACCGCGCAGGCTTTGCTGGCCGTTATGGCGTCGCTTTATGCGGTGTTCCACGGGCCAAAGGGCCTAAAGGCGATTGCCCAGCGGATCCACCGCAAAACCGTGCGTCTGGTGCGCGGGCTCGAGGATGCGGGCTATGTGATCGAGCCTGCGAATTTCTTTGACACCATCACCATCGAGGTCGGCCCCCTGCAAGGCGCGATTTTCAAAGCGGCGGCGGACCAGCGGATCAACCTGCGCAAAATCGGCAAGACCAAGCTGGGGATTTCGCTGGATGAAACCACCCGTTCGGACACGTTGAAACGGCTGTGGCGGGCCTTTGGTATTGAACGCACGGACGAGGATCTGTCGCCGGAATACCGTATCCCCGAAACATTGTTGCGGACTTCGGATTACCTGACCCATCCGGTGTTCCACATGAACCGTGCCGAAACCGAAATGATGCGTTATATGCGCCGTCTGGCGGATCGCGATCTGGCGCTGGATCGGGCGATGATCCCGCTGGGGTCCTGCACGATGAAACTGAACGCAGCCGCCGAGATGATGCCGCTGTCATGGCCCGAATTTGCCAATATCCACCCTCTGGCACCGGCGGATCAGGTTGCCGGCTATACCGAACTGGTCGAGGATCTGTCAGAAAAGCTGTGCCTGATCACCGGTTATGACGCGATGTCGATGCAGCCCAATTCCGGCGCGCAGGGCGAATATGCCGGCCTGCTGACGATCAACGGCTATCACCGCGCCAACGGCGAAGGGCACCGCAATATCTGTCTGATTCCGGTGTCGGCGCATGGCACCAATCCGGCCAGTGCGCATATGGCGGGGATGAAGGTGGTCGTGGTGAAATCGGCTGAAAACGGCGACATCGACGTTGAGGATTTCCGCGCCAAGGCCGAAGCGGCGGGCGAAAATCTGGCCGCTTGTATGATCACCTATCCATCGACCCACGGCGTGTTCGAAGAAACCGTGCGCGAGATTTGCGACATCACCCATGAATTCGGCGGGCAGGTCTATATCGACGGGGCGAACCTGAATGCGATGGTCGGTCTGGCCAAACCGGGTGATGTGGGCGGCGATGTCAGCCACCTGAACCTGCACAAAACATTTGCCATCCCGCATGGCGGCGGTGGTCCCGGCATGGGTCCGATTGGTGTCAAGGCGCATCTGGCCCCGCATCTGCCCGGCCATCCGGTTGGCGGTGAAGGCGCCGTTTCGGGGGCGGATTTCGGTTCGGCCTCGGTTCTGGTGATCAGCTGGGCCTATGTGCTGATGATGGGCGGCGCGGGCCTGACGCAGGCGACCAAGGTTGCGATCCTGAACGCCAACTACATCGCCAAACGTCTGGAAGGCGCGTTTGACGTGCTGTTCAAGGGCAAAGGCGGGCGTGTTGCGCATGAATGTATTCTGGACACCCGCCCGTTTGACGAAAGCGCCCATATCACGGTGGACGACATTGCCAAACGGCTGATCGACAGTGGCTTTCACGCCCCGACGATGAGCTGGCCGGTGGCGGGCACCCTGATGGTGGAGCCGACCGAAAGCGAAACCAAGGCCGAACTGGATCGCTTTATCAAAGCGATGCTGTCGATCCGCGAGGAGATTGCCGCGGTCGAGAAGGGCGAGATGGACGCCGAAAACAACCCGCTGAAACACGCACCGCACACGGTGAACGATCTGGTGGCGGATTGGGACCGGCCCTATAGCCGCGAACAGGGCTGTTTCCCGCCGGGATCCTTTCGCGTTGACAAATACTGGCCGCCGGTTGGGCGTGTCGATAACGTCTATGGTGACCGGCATCTGGTCTGCACCTGCCCGCCGCTGGACAGCTATAGCGACGAGGGCTAGGCAGACGATCTGAAACGATCTATAGCGAGGGCAATGCGTATATTCATTGCCCTCGATTTGCCCGACCCTTTGCTGGATCAACTGACAGCATTGCAGGCGGGCCTGCCCGCTGGTGCGCCATCCAAGCGCGAAACATTACATCTGACATTGGGTTTTGCGGGGGATCACCCGCAGGAACAGGTAGAAGCCCTGCATGAAGAACTGTCGCTGATAAAGGCGGCTGCTTTTGATGTGCAATTATCGGGGCTGGGGACCTTTGGCAAAAGCAGCCCGACCTTGCTGTATGCGGGTGTTGCGGAAAATCCGGCGCTGGCGGAATTGCAGCGCAAGGTGGTCTCGGCGATCCGGCGCACCGGCTTGCCTGCGCCCAAGGACAGGTTTCATCCGCATGTCACCTTGGCGCGGTTTCATCGCATGGTGGATGCGCGCGCGCTGGCGCATTTGGGGGAGTATTTGGCGATGCACGAAGGGTTCCGTCCGCCCGCGTTTTCGGTAACGTCTTTTGTGTTGTTTCAATCCACGCTGCACCCGCAAGGGGCGCGGCATGACGAGTTGGCGCGTTATCCTTTGGCGTGGTCTTGACACGACTCATGGATGGGTGAAGTTTGCAGGCGACGGGGCCGTAGCTCAGTTGGGAGAGCGCGTCGTTCGCAATGACGAGGTCGTCGGTTCGATCCCGATCGGCTCCACCAGATTTCAGTTTAGCGGAGGCCCTTGCGGGCCGCTTTATATCTCGGCCCCACAAGGGGGCCTCGGGATGCCTGCGGCGCGGATATTTGGGCCATTTGGAAGGGTCAGGATGCGAAATATTCCGACAGGGTTTTGATCTGCTCTTCTGTTAGGCGTAGGCCGATTTTGGAGCGGCGCCACAGGATATCATC
>WGBJ01000124.1 GCA_015494385.1 Marinosulfonomonas sp. | reverse complement strand
GTTGCAAGGTGGCAATGCGCCCGCCACGGTGCTGCACCGCGTCGCCAAATATGGTCACAACCAGCGACCAGACGCGGGGGCGGCCCTCGGCATGGAAGGCGTTTATCAGGGGTTCAATCGGATCCATTCCCCGCTGTTTAGCGGGAATAGGCCACCATCGTCAAAAGCTCATATTCCGCAACCTGTTCACCGTGTTGATTATACAATGTCGCGTTCCAGCGCACTTCGCCGTATTCGTCCGTGCGCTGCGTCTTGCGTTTGGCCGTCAGGCGGACGTGGATTTCGTCATCTGGGCTGACCGGTTGCTGGAAGCTCAGCGCGTTCAGACCGGTATTGGCCAGTACCGGCCCAGGATCGGGCTGCACGAACAGACCGGCGGCAAAGGACAACAACAGATAGCCATGCGCGACACGACCGGGGAAGAACGGGTTGGCCTTGGCCGCGTCCTCGTCCATGTGGGCATAGAATGTATCGCCAGTGAAATGGGCAAAATGTTCGATATCCTCAAGCGTCACCTTGCGGGGGGCGGTTGTGATGGTTTCCCCGATTTCGATTTCATGGAAGGTGCGCTGGAACGGGTGACACGGCCCTGTCTTTTCTTGCGCACCGGAAACCCAGACTTCGCCAATCGCGGTCAGGATATCGGGGCTGCCCTGAATGGCGGTGCGTTGCATATAGTGCAACACGCCACGGATACCGCCCATTTCCTCGCCGCCGCCCGCCCGGCCCGGACCACCATGGGTCATATGTGGCAAGGGCGAGCCGTGGCCGGTGGCCTCTTTCGCCGACGTGCGGTTGTTGAAATACAGCCGCCCGTGCCAATGCGCACTGGCCAGCGTGATGTCGCGGGCGATTTGCGGATCATTGGTGATGACCGACGCCACAAGGCTGCCTTGCCCGCGGTTCGCCAAAGCGGCCGCATGGGCGGTGTCGCGATAGGGCAGGATGGTGGACACGGGGCCAAAAGCCTCGGTCGCATGAACCTGTTTCGCTGCGTCCGGATCATCGCAGCGAAACAGCATCGGCGGCAGAAATCCGTGAGCGGGGTCTGCGCCTTGGGTATCGAAATTATCAGGGTCGCCATAAACCCGCGTGGATTCGGTGCCGATCAGTGCGGCCATCTCAAGCACATCGACCTTTTGCGTGGCCGACACCAGCGCACCCATGCGCACGCCCTCGGCTTCGGGGTCGCCAATGGTGGTTTTATCCAACCGCGCCGATAGCGCCTCGATCACCGGATCCATCATCGCATCCGGCACGATCATCCGACGGATGGCTGTGCATTTCTGACCGGCTTTGGTGGTTAGTTCGGTGGTTACTTCGCGGATGAACAGATCGAATTCGGGGCTGTCCGGCGTCACGTCCAGACCCATGATCGAGGCATTCAGGCTGTCTTGCTCGGCAATGAACCTTGTGCCGTTTTCAATGATGTTGGGCATGGAACGCAGCGCCAGCGCGGTGCGGGCGGAGCCGGTAAAGCTGACCACATCTTGCGGCCCAAGGCGCGAGAGCAGATCGCCGGTGCGCCCGACGATCAGTTGCACAGCGCCTTCTGGCAACAGCCCGCTGTCCATCATAATGCGCACGCAGGCTTCGGTCAGGAAACTGGTTTGCGTCGCGGGTTTGACGATGCAGGGCACACCGGCCAGCAGCGCAGGTGCCAATTTCTCCAGCATCCCCCAGACGGGGAAGTTGAAGGCGTTGATATGCACCGCCACCCCGTGCAGCGGCAGGGCGATATGCTGGCCAAGGAAGGTGCCGCCCCGCGATAACTGCTCGATCTCGCCGTCCAGATAGACGTGGCCATCGGGCATTTCGCGCCGCCCTTTCGAGGCAAAGACGAACATCGTGCCGATACCGCCGTCAATGTCGATCCAGCCGTCCTTGCGGGTGGCGCCGGTCAGCGGGTTCAGGGCATAGAGTTCCTCTTTGCGGCTATCAATATACATCGCCACGGCCTTCAGCATCTTGGCGCGCTCATGGAAGGTCATTGCCCGCAGCGCAGGGCCGCCCCTTGAGGTGGCCCAGTCGATCATCCCCTGAAAATCCAGTGCAGCCCCGCCTGCCCGCGCGATGGCGGCCCCCGTGACGGGGCTGTTTAGAATGGCGGCATCCCGTGCGGGGGCAACCCATTGACCGGCGGCATAGCTGTGTGGCTCTAGCATCGAATTCTCCTTGTCCAGCGCGGACCAACTTACAGATTCGGGCGCGCATTACAACACTATTGACCGCACGGTCGGTTTTATGCAAGTTGACAGGCAGGGAGGACGCGCAACATGACACCACAGGAACGCGCCGAAAAAAGCGCCGCAGCGATGTGGGCCGATGACGGGGCATCGCAATGGCTGGGCATGTCGCTGGACCATGTGGCACCGGGGACGGCGGTAATGTCGCTGGAAATCGGGCCGCAGCATCTGAACGGCCACGGGATGTGCCACGGCGGCATCATCTATGCGCTGGCCGACAGCGCCTTTGCCTTTGCCTGCAACAGCTATAACCGGCAGGTGGTGGCACAACAGAATTCAATCACCTACCTGTCCCCCGGCCAGTTGGGCGAACGCCTGACCGCCACGGCGCGCGAAGTGGCGTTAAGCGGGCGATCGGGTATCTATGACGTATCGGTCACCACCCCCGACGGGCGTGTGGTGGCAGAATTTCGCGGCGGATCACGCCAGATCAAAGGCCAGCATTTCGAGGAGACACCATGAACCAAGCCTATATTTGCGAGGGCATCCGCACCCCGATTGGCCGCTACGGCGGGGCGCTGTCATCGGTGCGGCCTGACGATATGCTGGCGCATGTGCTGCGCCACATCACGGCGGGCAAAGACATGGCGATTGACGAGGTGATCGCCGGTTGCGCCAATCAGGCAGGCGAGGATAACCGCAATGTTGGCCGCATGTCGGTGCTGTTGGCGGGGCTGCCGGTGGACGTGCCCGCAGTGACGGTGAACCGGCTGTGCGGCTCGGGCCTTGATGCGGTCGGCATGGCTGCGCGGGCAGTGAAATGCGGCGAGGCCGAAGTGGTGATCGCCGGCGGTGTGGAAAGTATGAGCCGCGCCCCTTTGGTCCAGCCCAAACCCGACGCCGCCTTTTCAAGACGGGCCGAGATTTACGACACCACCATCGGCTGGCGTTTCGTAAACAAGGCATTGGCGGCGCAATACGGCACAGATTCCATGCCGGAAACGGCGGAAAACGTGGCCGAGGAATTCAACATCTCGCGCGCTGATCAGGATGCCTTTGCCCTGCGCTCGCAGGAACGGGCAGCGACGGCGATTGCCTCGGGCCGTCTGGCACGGGAAATCGTGCCGGTGACAATCCCGCAGCGGCGCAGCGATGATGTGGTGGTCGATACCGACGAGCACCCCCGCGCCACCACGCTGGAAAAACTGGCCAGCCTGCGCACCCCGTTTCGCGACGGCGGTAGTGTGACGGCGGGCAACGCATCCGGCGTGAATGACGGCGCTTGTGCGATGATCATCGCCTCGGAAGCCGCCATTGCGAAATACGGTCTGACCCCCAAGGCGCGGATCATCGGCATGGCCACCGCAGGGGTGGAACCGCGGATCATGGGCATCGGTCCTGCACCGGCCAGTGAAAAGCTGCTGGCGCGGCTGGGGATGTCGATCAACGATATTGACCTGATCGAGTTGAACGAAGCCTTTGCCGCCCAGGGGCTGGCCGTTCTGCGCCGCCTTGGCCTGCCGGATGATGCGGATCATGTGAACCCGAACGGCGGCGCGATTGCGCTGGGGCATCCACTGGGCATGTCCGGCGCGCGACTGGCGCTGACAGCGGCAATTGAACTACAAAACCGGTCTGTGAGCCGCGCCCTGTGCACCATGTGCATCGGGGTTGGCCAAGGCATTTCGCTGGTCATGGAACGGGTCTGAAAACAGGGAGCGAACAGATGAAAGATTTGACACCACGGCGCGAGGATCTGGAGCCGATCGAGATCGCCTCGCGCGATGAGATCGCCGCGTTGCAGCTGGAGCGGATGAAATGGTCGCTTCGTCATGCCTATGACAATGTGCCGTTCTACCGCAAATCATTCGATGATGCCGGCGTGCACCCCGATGATCTGAAAACCCTGTCCGATCTGGCAAAATTTCCCTTCACCCTGAAACAGGATCTGCGCGACAATTACCCCTTTGGCATGTTTGCCGTGCCGCGGGAACAGATCAACCGTTTGCATGCCTCAAGCGGCACCACCGGCCAGCCGACCGTTGTTGGCTACACAAAACGCGACATTGATACATGGGCAACCGTCGTTGCGCGCTCGCTTCGGGCCAGCGGCACGCGACCCGGCGATGTGGTGCATGTGTCCTATGGCTATGGGTTGTTCACCGGCGGGCTGGGCGCGCATTACGGCGCCGAGAAACTGGGCTGCACCGTGGTGCCTGTGTCCGGCGGCATGACCGAACGGCAGGTGAAACTGATCGAGGATTTCGGCGCCTCGACCATCATGGTTACGCCATCCTATATGCTGTCCATTCTGGACGAATATAACCGTCAGGGCCGCGATCCGCGCGAAAGCCCGCTGGATGTCGGTGTTTTCGGGGCCGAGCCTTGGACCAATTCCATGCGCGAGGAAATCGAACAGGCGTTCGACATGCACGCGGTCGATATTTACGGGCTGTCCGAGGTCATGGGGCCGGGCGTGGCCAATGAATGTGTGGAAACCAAAGACGGGCTGCACATTTGGGAAGATCACTTTTATCCCGAGATCATCGACCCCGACACCGGTGAAGTGGTCGAGGATGGCGAGTTGGGGGAATTGGTATTCACATCGCTGACCAAAGAGGGTTTTCCGATCATCCGCTACCGCACCCGTGATCTGACCCGCCTGCTGCCGGGCACCGCGCGAAGCATGCGGCGGATGGAGAAAATCACGGGGCGCACCGATGACATGATCATCCTGCGCGGCGTCAACATCTTCCCGACCCAGATCGAGGAACAGTTGATGACCGTTACCGCCCTGTCGCCACATTTCCAGATCGAACTGGTGCGCGAGGGGCGGATGGACCAGATGATCGTGCATGTCGAAACAGCCGAGGGGGCCAGCGACCCTGATGCCGCCTGCGCCGAATTGCAGAAAAAGATCAAGCGCAACGTCGGTGTGTCCACACGGGTCACACTGGCCGAAATCGGCGGGGTTGCCCGCAGTCAGGGCAAGGCCGTGCGCACAATCGACAACCGGCCCAAAGGATAAGCGATGCCACGCGGAATAGCACATGATCACAGCGAAAAACGGGCCGCCATCCGCAAGGGGGCGGCAGCCTATTTTGCCACGCATGGCTATGATCGGGCGTCGATGACGGGGGCGGCAAAACACTGCGGCGTGTCCAAGGCGTTGATCTATCACTACTACGACAGCAAAGAGGCGCTGTTGTTCGACATTCTGGACAGCCACCTGACCACGCTGGTGGAAACGGTCGAGGCGGTCGAAACAGGGCCGGATTACCTGCGCCGCCTGATCCACGCCATTTTGCAAAACTACCGCAACGCCGATGCCGAGCATAAATTGCAGGGCGATGCGCTGGAAACCCTGCCCGACACCATGCGCAAACCTCTGCTGGCGCTACAACGGCGGCTGGTCGAAATCATGGGCAAGGCGCTGCAACAGGCCTCGCCGAAAACCCTGACCAGCTCGACCCGCCTGCGCCCTGTCACAATGACGGTTTTCGGTATGCTGAACTGGTTCTACATGTGGCACCGCCCGGGCAAGGGGCTTAGCCGCGAAGAATATGCCGATCTGGTGACGGATATGGTGCTGAACGGGGTTAAGGGGTTGCCGGATTAACCACACCAGACACGGGTAATGATACCCTTGGCGTCCACGTCCAGATTCATGCGTTTTGTATTGTATTCCTGCGTAATCAGCATGCCCGGCCGGATCACCCGCACGGGTCCGGGGAATGTCATAGCCGCCAGAACGTCAACCGATTGCCCGACCAGATTGCTGTCAGGACCACCCCCGCAGGATGTTGTGTCCTCGACCTGCAATTCATGTGGCGGTTCGGACGGGGTTTCCTCGGTACAGGCGGCAAGGACAACAAGGGCAAGTATCGGAAAACGCATGGAACACCTCTGGTTTATAATTGACCGGATATTGCCCGCAAATGTCGCTGGTTTGCAATAAGGTGTCTTGGACGTGTTGCATAAATAGCGGCTTTCCCCCACCCTGTGCGCAACAAATCAGGAGGAATGATCATGCGGACACGCGCAGCCGTGGCACTCGAGGCGGGCAAACCGCTGGAAGTGATGGAAGTGAACCTGGAAGGGGCCAAAGGCTGGCGAGGTTCTGGTGGAAATCAAGGCAACCGGCCTGTGTCATACCGATGAATTCACCCGTTCCGGTGCCGATCCCGAAGGGCTGTTTCCCGCCATTCTGGGGCATGAAGGCGCGGGCGTTGTGCTGGAAGTGGGCGCAGGTGTCACCAGCCTGCAACCGGGCGACCATGTGATCCCGCTTTATACGCCGGAATGTCGCGAATGCGACTATTGCCTGAACCCCAAAACCAACCTGTGCCAGTCGATCCGCAGCACGCAGGGGCAAGGATTGATGCCCGACGGCACCAGCCGGTTTTCCATGCTCGATGGCACACCGATCCTGCATTACATGGGCTGTTCAACCTTTGCCAACCACACGGTATTGCCGGAAATCGCGCTGGCCAAAATCCGCAAGGACGCGCCGTTTGACAAGGTTTGCTATATCGGCTGCGGCGTGACCACCGGCATCGGCGCGGTGATCAACACCGCCAAGGTGGAAATCGGCAGCACAGCGATTGTGTTTGGTCTGGGCGGGATCGGGTTGAACGTGGTGCAGGGGCTGCGGCTGGCGGGCGCGGACCAGATTGTCGGCGTGGATCTGAATAACGACAAACGCGCGATGGCCGAACATTTCGGCATGACCGATTTCGTCAATCCGGCGGATGTAACCGGTGATCTGGTGGGTCATCTGGTGGACCTGACCGGTGGCGGGGCGGACTATACCTTTGACGCCACCGGCAATGTCGATGTGATGCGCACCGCCCTTGAGGCCGCGCACAAGGGTTGGGGCGAAAGCATCATCATCGGGGTTGCCCCAGCGGGGGCCGAGATTTCGACACGCCCCTTCCAGCTGGTCACGGGGCGTTCATGGCGCGGCACGGCCTTTGGTGGCGCGCGCGGGCGCACGGATGTGCCGAAAATCGTGGACTGGTACATGGATGGCAAGATCGAGATCGACCCGATGATCACCCACACGATGGGGCTTGAGGATATCAACAAAGGGTTTGATCTGATGCACTCTGGCGAAAGCATTCGAGGGGTTGTGATTTACTGATGAAAACCATCTCGGAAAACACCTGTTTCGGCGGCACCCAGGGCGTCTATAGCCACACGTCCAAGGTCTGTAACTGCGATATGACCTTTGCCGTCTACCTGCCGCCGCAAGCTAAATCCGGCCCCGTGCCGGTGCTGTGGTATCTGTCCGGTCTGACCTGCACCCATGAAAACGCGATGACCAAGGCGGCACTGCAGGAACATGCGGCGCGGCGGGGGATGGCGGTGATTTATCCCGACACCAGCCCCCGCGGCGAAGGTGTTGCGGATGACGAGGATTACGCGCTGGGGCAAGGTGCCGGGTTCTATGTGAACGCGACGCAAGCGCCCTGGGCGGCGCATTTCCAGATGTATGATTATGTGCTGAAGGAACTGCGCGAACTGGTAATGGAAAACTTTCCACTTACCGACAGCCACGGCATCACCGGCCATTCAATGGGTGGTCACGGTGCGTTGACGCTGGCGCTGAACAACCCCGATAAATTCGCCTCGGTTTCGGCCTTTGCGCCCATCGCCAACCCCACGGCGTCTGACTGGGGCAGGGTTCAACTCGCGGCCTATCTGGGGGATGATGAAACCACTTGGCAGGCCCATGATGCGACGGTTCTGGTCAATACCAAAGGCTGGCCGCGCGATGTGCTGATTGATCAGGGCACGTCCGACCAGTTTCTGGAATTGCTAAAGCCCGAGGCGCTGTCGGCGGCGCTTGCTTCGGCGCGTATTCCCGGCGTGTTCCGGATGCAGCCGGGGTATGATCACAGCTATTACTTTGTCTCGACATTTGCGGCGGATCATGTGGATTGGCATGCGGATCGGGCGCTCTAACCGTCGGCCTCGTCCATCAGACGGCGGACCCAACGGGCGGCAAGCCATGTGACGGGGATGGCAAGTGGCAGGCTGATCAGCACCGACAGGGCGGGTGACAGGGCTGGCAGGCCGATCCGTTGCCATGCCAGCGACAGCATGAACAGATTGACCGCCACAGCCGCCATCACGAACACATACAGGTAAAGGCCCAGTTTCAGCAGCGAGGGTTGCGCGGGCTTGTCGTCCATATCAGGCGGCGTCCTTTTGGCGGTGGCTCTGGCGCAGGGATTGCGCGATCAGATCGGGGATTTGCGGGGCAATGCCCAGCGGTCCCAGAACGATACCTTCAAATCCGGCGCTGATAAGGGCGGCGGGGATATCTTTGCGCACATGGTGGCCATTGGCGGCAAAGAACGGCAGGCACAGGGTGCGGGGGCCAAGGTTTTTGGCCATTTCGGTCAGCAGGGGTGTTTCCTCGACAAAGCCAAGTCGGATGTCGGTGAAATGCGTGACCTTGCCCAGAACAGCGGCAAAATGGCGGGCAGCACGGGCGGGGTTGGGGCTGTGTTGACCGCCGTGGGCAGCAATCAGCAGGCGGGTTTCGCGGGCGTTCCAGTCCAGATCATGCAGCCGGTCGGTCAGAATGTCGGCCGCCAGCAGCGGCAGGTTTTTATCCAGTCCCAGCGGCGGCAGAACGGTGCGCCCGTGCTGTAACAGACGGTCCGGCAAAGCAGTGCCGGTGAACCAGCCATCGGCCATGAACAGCGGATAAATCGCGGCTGTCGGATGTTGGTCCAAGGCCTGTTCCAGTGCCCCTTTGGCCGCCATCGTGGCGCTGGTGATGGTCCAGCGGGGCAGGTGCTGTGCAACCCGCTCGGCCACATTGCGCAATGCCTGTTCGGCGGGCTGCGGATCGGACGGCTGGCCGTGCGCGACGATGATCGCCGCCGGTTTAGTGGCTGGTGCCATCCGAAAAGCTGATTTTGTTCCAGACATTGTATTTCCCCGAGGGTTTGCGCATCGGCAGTCGTTTGATTTCCTGCAAGGTGGCGGCATCGTAAACAATCACCGCACCGTCATCTTCCCAGATCGACACCAGCGCATATTTTCCGTCCTTTGTGAACTCTACATGCGCCACGGTTTTGCCGGACGCGGGGTTCAGGGTTTTGACGATTTCCAGCGTCTGTTTGTCGATCACATGGATTTCGTCCTTGTGCGGGCCAAAGAACACATCGGCCCAGACATAAGGCGAATTTTCATGGCTACGCATGAAAAATCCGGGGCCGTCGGTTTTAATGGTTTTGACCAGTTTCCATGTCTGCATGTCGATCACCGAAATGGCGGCGTCTTTCAGGTGTGGCGTGGCCATCACGCGGCGACCGTCACGCATCCATGAAATACCCGACCCCAGATGCGGCATCCCGCCCAGCGGCAGGGTGGCGACTTCGCGCCCGACGGTCATGTTGACGACCACACCCTTTTCGCTGGCCCGCGCCGCACCAATCAGGAAACGGTAATCGGGGCTAAAGAAAAAATCGTCCAGCGGTTCGTTCAGCATGATCCGCTTGCGGGCGAACAGCCCTTTTGACGATGGCAGCGCCTCAATCATGTCCTTTTCGCGGGAATGGACAAAGCCTTCGTAAACCGGGTCTGCGTTCGGGTCGGTTGCCACCTGCCAGATTTCCGGCGTGTCCTTGAGCGCCAGAATGAAAGCATCATGTCTGGGGTCCTGATAGACAGCAGATACCCGCGACGGAGTGCCGTCACGGCCAATCACCGGCATCACCTTTTCCACCGTCAGGTCATCGGTGGACAGGATGGTCAGCGTCATCGGCAGATAATTGGCCACGGCAAGGTGCTTGCCGTCCTTGGACATGGCGATATTGCGGCTGTTCACACCGGCCCGAATACGGCCGACTTCGTGCAGCGCCCAGATGTCGTATTTCTGCACCCAACCATCACGCGACATGATGAACACATAGCGGCCATCGGGGCTGAATTTCGGCCCGCCATGCACGGCAAAGGGGGTGGGGAAGCGGTCCAGCACCTCGAATGTATCACCATCCAGCACGCTGACATGGTGGTCGCCGGTTTCCACCACCAGCGTGATGTTCATCGGGTCGGACGACCACTGCGGGGCGTCCACGGGGGTGTAATCATCGCGCATATCGCGGCTGGCGGTGATGTCATCCGGCCCCCAGTCGGGCACCTCGGCCAGTGGGGTTTTCAGGTATTCGGCAATGGCGGCAATTTCCGCATCGCTCAGCACATCACTATAGCCCTGCATCTGGGTGGCGACACGCCCGTTGCTGATAACATCCACCAGTTTTGGGCCATACATCCGGTGCAGGGTTTGCGGGATCAGCGCGGGGCCGGTGCCGCCAAGGCGGGTTTCGGCGTGGCAGGCCGCACAGTGTTCTTTGTAAAGCGCCACGGCATCGGGTTCGGCAGGGGCCGCGTGGGCGGCAAACAACAGGCTACTGGCTAAAATCATGCGCCGGATCATGGCTTTTCCCCCGGAATGTTGTGACAGTCACGCGGTCGGCATCGGCCCCCGCAACGCCGATTTCTTCGGCCCCCAGATAACAGGCCGGATCTTCGGCCCATGGATCGCCGGTCAGTTGCAGCGCACGGATACGGGTGTTGCCACCGCACACATCCTTATAGGCGCAGGCCCCGCAACGCCCCTTTAACGGGCGCGGGCGCTGGCGCAGGGTGGCAAGCATTTTGTCACTGCCTTGCCACAGTTGCGAAAAGGGCACATCCTTGACGCTGCCGACGGTGTAATCGGACCAATAGGTATCGGGATGCACATCGCCCTGCGTGTCGATGTTGGCCACACCAACACCGGATGAATTGCCGCCCCATGCCGTTAAATGGCTGCGTAAATGCGCCACCTGATCGGCGCTAAACCGTTCCTCTGCCCAGCGCAGGAAATAGACCGCATCGGCATCGTTGTTGCCGGTGACAATATCCAGCGGTGGCCCGCCATTCACCCCGTTCCACGCCCGATCAATCAGCATATCCATTGCTGCGCGGGTGCGTTTGTGGGCGGTGTCTTCGCCACGGTTTTTGTCGCCACGGCCAGCGTAAACCAGATGTGAGAGGTAAAACTTGTCCACCCCTTCATCCTCGCAAAGCTGCAACAACTGAGGCAACTGTTCGGCGTTATCCTCGGTGATGGTGAACCGCAGACCCACCTTGATGCCGCGTTTCTTGCATTCGCGCACACCGGCCAGCGCCTGATCAAACGCCCCGTCCAACCCGCGAAACCAGTCGTTGGTTTTGCCGATCCCGTCGATCGAGATGCCGACGTAATCAAAGCCGATCTCGGCCACTTTATCCGCCGTTGCCCCGACAATCCGCGTGCCGTTGGTGGACAGCGCCAGATAGCGCACCAGTTGCCGTGCGCGTTTGGCCAGATCGAACAGATCACCGCGCAACAGCGGCTCGCCACCCGACAGGATCAACGCGGGCAGGCCCATGCTGCCCAGATCTTCCAGCACATCGCGGGCCTGTTCGGGGGACAGTTCACCGGGGAAATCCACATCGGCAGACACAGTATAACAGTGGCGGCATTTCAGATTGCAGCGTCGTGTCAGGTTCCAGATCACCACGGGTTTGACAGCACCGGTGCCGCGACGGCTGCGCACGGGCGTCGGGTCAACCAGCTCGCGCATATATTGGGACAGTCGGAACATCGTCTAACCTTTCCCCAGCCGCAGGCCGGTTTTTTTCAGGATTCGGGTGGAATAGAGAATGTCATCGCTACGCAACGCATCTCCCAGCAAGGCGCGGATTTCGGCGCGTTTGGCGGCGACTTCGTCGCGGGTTTTACCATGCACCATCGCAAACAGGTTATAGGGCCAGTTGGGCAGCGCGCGGGGGCGCAGGTAGCAATGGCTGACAAAATCCAGCGCACCGATTTGTGCGCCAAGGCCCAGCGCAGCGGCGTCCTTAACATCCCAGACCGTCAGGCCGTTGGCCGTCATGCCCAGCGCGTAATGGTTGGGGGCGACGGCAATGCGGCGGATCACGCCACTGTCC
>WGBJ01000123.1 GCA_015494385.1 Marinosulfonomonas sp. | reverse complement strand
GGCGGCTTTGCATCCACCAGCAACTGATCGACCACCAGCCCGTATTCATCCAGCGCCGCCAGATCGCTTTCATCTGCAACGCCCACAGCCTTCATCACCGGCAACCCGTAGCGCTGTTTTACCTCGGCCACCCGTTCAACAGTTTCCGAGCCGTGCAACTGCAACATATCCAGCGGCACCGCGTCCAGAATGGCATCCAGCGTGGCATTATCCGCATTCACCACAAGCGCCACCTTGGCCACGCCGATCGGCACCTCGACCGCCAGATCGCGGGCCTGCGCAATGCTGACATTGCGCGGCGATTTCGGAAAAAACACAAACCCCAGATACCCGGCCCCCGCAGCAACAGCCGCAGCAACATGGTGCGGTGTGCTTAGCCCGCAGATTTTGACTTTGGTTTCATTTGCCATAAAGGGGCTTTAGCCTGTTCAGGCGCTCTTCTCAAGCAGGGCAAGGATTTCGTCCTTGTTATCCACGTTATTCGCTTTGTCACCCTTCAGACGTCCCACTTCGCGTTCCAGCTTTTTGACATTGCGCTGTGCGCGGATGGCCTCGGCGCGGATTCTGTATTCACGGAACCATTCCCAGATGAAACCGATCAGCAGACCGGCAACAATCCCGCCGAAAATCACCACGAACAGCGGCAGTTCCAGCGTGTTGGGCAGCAGAGCGAACCCTGCCAGTTCTTCGGGCAGCAGATGCAGCGTGACCGAACCGCGATTGGCCATCGCAATCGTCAGCAAACAGGCCGCAAGGGCCAGAATAAAAGCATATCGAATGTAACGCATGGGAACTAACCCCGATTATTTACCGTTCAGACGGTCCCGCAACAGTTTGCCGGTCTTGAAGAACGGCACATGTTTTTCCTCGACCTTAACGGATTCGCCAGTGCGCGGATTGCGACCGATCCGCGCGTCGCGCTTTTTCACCGAAAAGGCGCCGAAGCCGCGCAACTCGACACGGTTACCATCGGCCATCGCGTTGATGATTTCCTCGAAGATGGTGTTGACGATACGCTCGACGTCCCGTTGATAAAGATGTGGATTTTCGTCCGCAATTTTCTGAACCAACTCTGATCTGATCATCCGTTCCGTCCCCCGAGAATAAAGTTTTTGCAGATAGCTTTGCAAAGGCAGCTGATGCGCGACTACCTCACCGACTATAAGCGGTAATTTTTCATTTGAGAAACAAATTGCAGGGGCAATCAGAAGAAATTTTCAGGCTAATGCGCTGATTTAGAGCGATATTACGTCGCGGAAGGCCCTTTTCCGGATTTGCCACCCGCATTATGGCGCCCGCCAGCAATTGCAGGCAACTGCCGATTCGCACAAAAAAGGCGGCCCTGCATCACACAGGGCCGCCCAAATCTTGTTACCCGAAGCGGGTTTATTTTTCTTCGTCACCCTTCAGGGCTGCGCCCAGAATGTCACCCAATGACGCGCCCGAGTCGGAGGAACCGTATTGTGCCACGGCCTCTTTCTCTTCGGCGATCTCGCGTGCTTTGATCGACAGACCCAAACGGCGGGTCTTGGCGTCGATGTTGGTGACGCGAACGTCGATCTTGTCGCCAACCTGGAAGCGCTCGGGGCGCTGCTCGGCACGATCGCGCGACAGGTCGGAACGACGGATGAAGGATTTCATGCCTTCATATGTCACTTCGATGCCGCCATCCTCGATCGAGGTTACTTCGACAGTGATGATCGAACCGCGCTTCACGCCATCGGTCGCGCCTTCGAACGGATCACCGTCCAGGGCTTTGATCGACAGGGAAATGCGTTCTTTTTCAACGTCAACTTCGGTGACAACCGCTTTGACCATATCGCCTTTGCGATAATCGCCAATCACGTCTTCGCCACGGCCTTCCCATGTCAGATCCGACAGGTGAACCATGCCGTCGATGTCGCCGTCCAGACCAATGAACAGACCGAATTCGGTGATGTTCTTGACTTCGCCTTCGACTTCGGTGCCGGCGGGGTGTGTTTCTGCAAACACTTCCCACGGGTTGCGCTGGGTCTGTTTCAGGCCCAGGGAAACGCGGCGCTTGGCGCTGTCGATTTCCAGAACCATGACTTCGACTTCTTGCGAAGTGGAAACGATCTTGCCCGGATGGACGTTCTTTTTGGTCCAGGACATTTCGGAAACGTGAACCAGACCTTCGACACCCGGCTCCAGCTCGACGAATGCGCCGTAGTCGGTGATGTTGGTCACGCGGCCCTTGTGGACCGAACCCAGCGGGAATTTACCTTCGACCAGCGACCAGGGATCATCCTGCAGCTGTTTCAGGCCAAGGCTGATACGGTGGGTTTCTTTATTGATCTTGATAACCTGAACATTGATCGTTTCACCGATTGTCAGGATTTCGGACGGGTGGTTCACACGACGCCACGCCATGT
>WGBJ01000122.1 GCA_015494385.1 Marinosulfonomonas sp. | reverse complement strand
GAAACCGGCATCAAGATCGAGGTCGACAAACAGGGCGCCGATTATATGGCGATCCTGTCGTCGATGGAGATCATGGGCTTTCCGGAAATCATCGGCGCCTATGCCAAGATTTTCAAAAAGGCCGGTGTCAGCTGGACCATTTCTACCAAAGCCTATGAAGCAACCAATGTCGGTGTTCAGATCGGCTCTGGCCCCTTGGCCAAGGAAATCGTCGAACGTGTGGTGGATGCAGCCGAAGAACTGGGCGTGAAATACGTGATCAGCCCCGAATGTGGCCACGCCTATGGCGCGATCCGCTGGGCGGGTCCGAATATGGTCGGGCGGCAATTCAAATTCGAGGTGGTGCACATCATCGAACTGCTGGACCAGTTGCGCCGTGATGGCAAAATACCGGCTGGGGCAAAGGACGGGCGCAAGATGACGCTTCACGACCCTTGCCAGTTGATCCGCCGTGGTGGGCTGTTGAAAGAGCCCCGTAGTCTGCTGGATGACTCATGCTCGGATTTCATCGAGATGGAAAATGCCGGTCTGGGCAATCTGTGTTGTGGTGGCGGTGGCGGTGTTTCTGCCAATCCGCGAGCAGCCGAATTGCAGAACGCGGCCTTTGGCTGCAAGGCGGATCAGCTGAACGCCATTGACGGGCTGGAAGCCGTGGTTGTGCCCTGTGCAAACTGCCGTACCGTGTTCGAGGAAGGTCTGGAAGAACGCGAGATGTATAACCTCGAGGTGATCGGACTGGGCGAACTGGTTGCCGAAACCTTGAAGGACATTGAGCAAGCCGAAGGTTGATAATTGGTGAACAATAGCGCAGGTTAGGCGGGTTAAGTTTCTTAATCTGCTGGCCGGGGCATCAATGAACATACCTGAAAAAAACGTTTCCGATATGTCATCCGAATTCGGCATGGGCCTTGGGCTGTGCTCGATCCTTGTGGTGGACGACGAACCGGGGATGCGCAATTTCCTAAGCAAAGTTCTGACCCCCCGCTGCAAGCGGGTGGATCAGGCCGCCGATGTGGAAGAGGCCACGCGCCTGCTGGATAACAACCACTATGATATTGTTATCCTTGATAATATCCTGCCCGGAAAAACCGGCCTTGAATGGTTGCGGGAACAACGTCAGGTCGGATTTTTCGCGGATGCCATTCTGATCACGGCCTTTGCCGATCTGGAAACCGCCATTCAGGCGCTGCGGGCGGGGGCAGTGGATTTTGTGCTGAAGCCATTCCGGTCAAATCAGATATTAAACGCGGTGGCGCGTTGTATGGATCGGCAAAACCTGCAACGGGAAAACTATCTGCTGAAGTACGAATTGTCGGCAGACGCCACGGCTGGACGGGGCCGGCTGCTGGGAAATTCCAAAGAAATTGCCGATATTCGCGAGACATTACAACGGGTGGCATCGCTGCCAACACCGGTGATGTTTACCGGCGATACCGGCACCGGCAAGGAAATTGCGGCCCGCACCCTGCATGCCATGTCTGACCGTGCGGATGAGCCGTTTGTGCCGGTCAACTGTGCCTCGTTTTCGCCGGAACTGATTGCCAATGAATTGTTTGGCAACGTGCAAAGTGATCTGAACCAAACGCATGGGCGGCAGGACGGTTTGCTGCTGTATGCCAGCGGAGGCACGCTGTTTTTTGATGAAATCGCGGAAATGCCGCTGTCGTTGCAGTCAAACCTGCTGCGGGTGATCGAGGAAATGCGCATCCGCCCCTTTGGCTCGCAACGCGAGGTGCCGCTGAATCTGCGGTTCATTTTTGCCACCAATGCCGACCTGCCCGCAGCGGTGGAGCAAGGCAAGTTCCGCGAGGATCTGTATCACCGGATCAACGTGCTGAATGTGCGTATGCCCACCCTGCGTGAACGCATCAGCGATTTGCCGGAGCTGGCGGCGATGTTCATGAAAAAGCTGTCGCATGAACTGCGCGTGCCGCCGCTGCCGCTGACCGAACAGGTGCTGCTGAAACTGTCCTGTTATGACTGGCCGGGCAATGTGCGTGAATTGCGCAACCTGATTGAGCGTTCGCTTATTCTGGGGGAATTCCCGCCGGAATTTTCCTGTGGCGACGAGGACGACACCGATGCCACGCCGGATTCCCTGCAGGCGGTCGAGCGCCGCCATATCCTGACGGTTCTGGACGCTTGCGGTGGCAACCGCGCCGAGGCCGCACGGCGGCTGGGTGTGTCGCGCAAAACCATCGATCGTAAATGTGCGATGTGGGATGTCTGAGACTCCGCGGGGCGGGATAAGATGGTTCCGTTCGGTCCGCGCCCGCCTGCTAGCGATTGCGCTGTTGCCCATGCTGGTGGTGATGCCGCTGTTTTTGTGGGTGGTCGGGGTGAACTGGGCCAACCGGTTTGACAATCTGCTGATTGCCAAGGTGAACGGCGATCTGACCATCGCGCACCAGTATCTTCAGGGCATTCTGGAACGCAGCGGTGAGCGGGTAAAGGCGCTGGGGGATTCGGCCGAATTTGCGCGTGTGATGCAGGGCAATGATGACGCCGGACTTGCCGCATATCTGGAGGCCGAACGTGGCCATCTGGGGCTGGATTTTCTGTATTTCGTGAAAGAGGACGGCCAGCTTGTTTCGGCGCCACCCTTTGCCGGAAATCTGGATGCGATGAAATGGCCGGTCGTCGGGCAGGCCATTGCGGGACATGACGCAACCGAAATCGATATTTTTCAGGCCGATGATCTGGCCGCTATTTCCCCCGCGCTGGCACAAAAGGCCCTGATAAAACTGGTTCCGACCGAAGCCGCCGTGCCAACCGACCGACAGGCCGAAACCCGTGGTATGGTGGTTCACACGGCCTCGGCGGTTAAGGGGGATAGCCCCGCCGCGCTGGTTGGCGGGCTGCTGTTGAACCGCAACCTTTCTTTTATCGATACCATCAATGATCTGGTTTACCCCGCCGCCAGCCTGACCGAAGGCAGCCGCGGTACCGCCACCCTGTTTCTGGAAGATGTGCGCATCAGCACAAACGTGCGTCTGTTTGAAAACGTCCGTGCCCTGGGCACCCGTGTCTCCGCCATCGTGCGATCAACCGTGTTGGATGGCGGCGAGGTCTGGCTGGATCGGGCGTTTGTGGTGAACGACTGGTATATATCAGCCTATGAACCGATCGTGGACAGTTTCGGCAACCGGGTCGGGATGCTGTATGTCGGTTTTCTGGATACCCCGTTTCAGGTGGCCAAACAGCGGACTTTGAAAACGATACTTGGCGGGTTTTTGGCGGTGGTTCTGCTGTCTGTGCCAATCTTTCTGCGCTGGGCTGGCGGGATCATCAAGCCGCTGGAACGTATGGTGGCCACCATCAGCAAAGTCGAAGGGGGCGATATGGGTGCCCGCACCGGATTGCCCGCAGGCCAAGACGAGGTGGGGCGCGTGGCAGGTCATCTGGACCACCTGCTGGAACAGTTGCAGGAACGTGACCAGAAGCTGCGCAACTGGGCCGAAGAACTGAACAAACGCGTCGCCGAACGCACCCGCGAATTAAGCGAGGCGAACCAGCGGCTGGAGGCCACGACCAAGCAATTGCTGGTGGCCGAAAAACTGGCCGCGATTGGCGAAATCACCGCCGGTATTGCCCACGAGATCAACAACCCGATTGCGGTGATCCAAGGCAATCTGGATGTGATCCGGCAAGAGGTGGGCGATGATACAGGTCTGGATACCGAATTTGGCCTGATTTACGAGCAGGTCCACAGTGTGAATGTTCTGGTCAGCAAATTGCTGCAATTCGCCCGCCCCGAGGAATACGCAGGTTTTGTCGAACACCATGTGCCGGACGAGGTGATAAACGACAGTATCCCGCTGGTGCAGCACTTGCTGGGCAAGGGGAATATCGAACTGGTGCTGGATCTAAAAGCCGACCGGTCAATCGAAATGAACCGCACCGAACTGCAACAGGTGCTGATCAACCTTATTGTGAACGCGATCCATGCGATGCCCAAAGGGGGGACGTTGACCCTGCGCTCCGCCAACAAGGACGAAGATGGCGTTCCGGGGGTCGAGATCGAGGTTTCGGATACCGGAATTGGCATGTCGCCAGATGTTCTGGAATGTGTGTTCGATCCGTTTTTCACCACCAAACAGGCCGAAGGCACGGGGCTGGGCCTGTCGATCAGTCAAAAGCTGGTGTCGCGCAGCGGCGGGCAGATACGGGCGCGCAGCCAGGTCGGCGCGGGTACTGTCTTTACAATCTGGATTCCGGCGGCACAGTTTGAATAGGGGGCCCTGCATTGCCCCGTCGCTGCGCGACACGATATCATATTTCGAAACTTAAACCTTCGGGATATAGTGGAAAGGTATGTACTAAGTGAAATGAGCCTATGAAACTCCTACGCCGACTTTTCTCAAGCAGCTCCAATGCAAACACCCGCACCTTTGACGCACCGGTCCAACCGGACGAGTCGTTCTTTGTTATTGGGGATTTGCATGGATGCGACCGCTTACTTGAGCAGTTATTGGACAAGATAGATCAGGCCAATAAGGACGGGCAGGCGCGGCTTGTTTTTGTCGGGGATTATGTTGATCGCGGCGAGGAAAGTGCGGCTGTTCTAAGGCGCCTGTTCGAATTGCAAAACACATCGGCAATCTGTCTGGCGGGCAACCACGAGGACATGATGCTTAAATTCATCGACCAGCCCGCTGAACGGGGTGCGCGCTGGATTAAATTTGGCGGGTTGCAAACGCTGGCCAGTTTCGGGGTGTCGGGTGTTTCGACCGGCAGCAATGGTCTGGCATTGGAATATGCAAGGGAACAGCTGGTCGAGGCGATGGGCGATGACATGGTTGAGTGGCTCCGTTCGCTTCCCACATTTTGGCAAAGTGGCAATGTGGCTGTCGTTCATGCAGCGGCCGATCCTGCGGTGCCGATCGATCAACAGCAAGAACGGGTGCTAAAATGGGGGCACAAGGATTTTACGCAAAAGCCCCGACAGGATGGAATCTGGACTGTGCATGGCCATACCATCGTTGACAGCCCGACCATCGAAAACGGCCGTGTGTCGGTTGATACGGGGGCATATGCAACGGGCCGGTTGACCGCCGCCAGTATCAGCGATCAGGGGATTGATTTCCTTCAGGCCTGACAGGGCCAGACCTGAAGGGTGCCGGGTTTTATTACACCGGATCAATGCTTGTGCCGGCGGCAACAAGCGAAACAGAGCCGGTCGCAAAATCACCAACGGGCGCTTTGATATCCTTACGGCCAGTGTTTGCGCCGGTCAGAACTTCGGACAGAACGGCCATAGGCTCGGGCGTGACCGAAGCACCGGTGAACCAGACCTTATGACCGGTTCCTGTATCCGGATGCCCCGAAAACCCGCCTGCGCGATTGCTGAAGTTCGGTAGCCAGAAAGGGATTACATATGTGGTCCCCGGGGGGAAGTTGGCCGTATAGTTGGTTCCGGAATTGTCGACACCACCAATATATCCGTTTGTTGAATACCAGCGGTCCACCTGTGGAACGTGCAGGTTTGAATAAAACGCGTATTTGAACGAACTGCCGCTGGACGGATTGGCAATTTTGGTGCCCACAGGCCAAATCCCCGATGCATCATCAGGATTGCCCATGCTCGCGGGAAAGGGTTTGTTCAGGGTGATGATATGGGTTGTTTTGTTAACCTGCCCCAGATCGAACAAGTCCGGTTCCACCAACCTGCTATAAAACTCGTATTGGTATCCGGCACTGTTCTTGTAGCCGAAAACAATCACCCCGCGGTTATAGGTCGATGTGTTGGTTTCATTCCAGCCACTGGAATCCACCAGCGTAATTGTTGTATCCCCCGGGGCAAGCGGGGCAGCCAGTGTCGTCAGGCTGTCGATCCCGTTGTGTTTGTAGCGCATATGATGTTGTGCGTTAATCACTTGCCAGTCAGCATCATAGGCATAAAGCCCCATATACTGCGCATGCCGTTCCCCGTTGCTAAAGGCGCTCCAGTCACCGGCAAGGCTCTCTTGACGGACATAGGATTGCAGGCGGTAAACCTTGTTGGGGTCTACCGGCAGGAACTCTTGCATTTTAACCGCAGTGGTGAAGTAACCCGAATAATAGAAACTGGCAGGCAAATTCGGTGTGACAACCGGATCATAGGTGAATTCAGGCGGGTAGTTATAACTGTTCCCCAGCAAACCGGTCGAGTTGACCACCAGATCAACCCCTTTCGAGGCGCTGTAATCGGTCGTCAGTAACGGGCCGTTCCCGAAATCGGCAGGGGCCAGACCATCAACACCGGAAGGAAACTGAACGCGGCCTGTGGCGCCCGTGGCAACCATTGCAGTGTGGAATGTCGCCCCGTCATCACTGACCTTGATTGCAAAATCGTCATTTCCGGCGGTGCCCATTTCCGCGCGTCCGGACCATCCCGTTTGGAACAACAGGCTGGCTGTATCTGCCGCCCCCGCTTTGTTCAGCTTCATCTGGTGGCCTGCACCGGCATGTGTGAACAGGCTGGCTTCGGAGGCAACGGCCAGCCGGTTTGTGGTGTCGGCAGTCGTTGCAACCCCGACCATATCCAGATTTTGCAAATCAAGCGTATCGCTGAATGGCAGCCAGTCGGTGCCATCGAAAACATAGAATTCATTGGCCGGATCAACCCAGCCAACCCACCCTTTGGCGGGCATCAGGAACTGCCAAACGGTCTCCTCGAACACAGCGATTTCGCCTTCGTGGCCGGACCAACTGCCGGTGGCCCCCAAAGGCACAATATACCTGTCCCCGTCGTTCGGCGTTGTCGGCGGGGCTGTTTGATCCGCCGCCAGGATCACCAGTTGGACAAGCGCATCCAGCCGCCGCATCCCTTCGTTAAAGGTGACGTGTTTTTGTGCCTGCGAGGGCAGGATAAAAGGCAAGGACAGATTGGCAGAGATGTCAGACATGGATAACCCCGATCAGAGATGCAAAAATCCGGGTTAGAATTTGTCAAAACATTTACAAATCCCTTATCGCTGCGAACGGTGGGGATCAGTTGTCATAGTAATCGCCATATGCACCATAGCTGTCACCATAGCCGTAGCGTTTCATGCCGCGCTTGTCGATTTGGGCCAAAACCAGACCTGTTACAGCCGTCCCGACGCTTCTGAGTGATTTCAGCCCTTCGGCCACCTGACGGCGTGTGGTGCTGTCCCATTTGACCGTATACAAAACAGCGTCAACCGATTGACCGATAACCCGCGCGTCCGGCACGGCAAGTACCGGAGGGGTATCGATAATGACATAATCGTATTTTTCGCGTAGCTCATCCAGAAAGGCATGAAACTTGTCCGAGGAAAACACATCCGCCGCGTTCACTGCCGATTTTTCGCCAATAAGAACATCGGCTTTCAGGTCCTCGTTGAATATGACCACATCTTCCAGCTTGGCCTCGCCCGATAGCACTGCCAATAGCCCCTGTTGGTTTTTGATATCAAAATACTCGGCGAATGTTCTGCGGCGGATGTCGCCTTCGACCAGCAACACTTTCTTCCCCAGCCCGGACAGGTTTTGAGCCAAGGCCAGAGATTGTGTCGTTTTCCCTTCCCCGGGGATGGAAGACGTGGACATGATAACTTTTGGCGGGTTGTCGACATTGGACAAAAGTATCGACGTGCGCAAATTCCGGATGGCTTCTGCCGCGGCAGATGTCGGTTTGTCAGTTAGATACTGTAAAACCTTCTTTCGTTTTTTCGCCGGTATGACCGGAATTTGACCCATCACCGTTGCTCCGGCCAGATGTTCCAGATCTTCGGGTGTACGGAAAGTATTCTGGGCGAATTCTTTCAGCAAAACGATGCCTGATCCGAAAAGCATACCAAGAAACGCGGACAGAACCAAAATGATCCCTTTACGCGGGGATGAAGGTTTTAGCGGCACAACCGCATATGACAGAACCCGACTGTCCGCTTGCTGGATCCCCTGCTGCACACTTGTTTCTTTCATCCGGCTCAGGAAATATTCGTAGATCAAGCGGCTGGCTTCGGCTTCCCTTTGTAGCTGCTGCAGCTCGACCAGATCTTTCGACTGGCTTTCGATCTGTTGCTGCAGGCTTTCTATTGATTGGGTAAGCGTGTTGATCTGATTGGCCCGTTGCGCGGTTTTCTGATCTGCTGTTTGCAGGATTCTGGTCATACGCGCCTTGAAGGTGTCTAGCGTGTCCGCGTTTTCTGTTTCTTGGGCGGAAATCAGCCGGCGCAAGGTCGGGTCATTGGCCAGCTTGGCAAAACCCTCCAAATCATTCGCGTCAGCCAGTGCGTGCAGGCGGTTGGCGCGCTCGCGAGCATCGCGTTCGGCGGCTTCGGATTTCGACAGTCTTTCCCGCAGGTCTTTCAGTTGCCGGTTTAGTGCGTCCAGCGATTCCGGCCCCACCAGATCCGAATTGGAGGCGAATTTTTTTACAGCGGCTTCCGCCTTTTCCAATTCGTCCTGCAACTGGGTAACTCTTTCGGTTAACCATTCGGTTGCTTGGGCGGTTGCATCGAACTTCACTTCCAGCTGATCAAGGATGTAAAGCTCACCCAGTGTATTGGCAATTTCGGCAGCTTTGCGCGGATCTTCCGAAGTTGCGACAATATTGAAAACATAGCTTTGGCGGATGTTCGAAACGGATAACTTTTTCAACAACTCGTCTATTGTCGCATCCAGAATATCGCGCTCACTCAGCTGTTTCTTGTCTTTTGCTGGAAGCCCCAATAACCCTTTGAAAAATTTTACAACTTTTCCTATCGACAGGAAGGGTTCCGGCCGTAATTCCACATTGAATTCGGGGTCGTTCAGAAGGCCCAGTTTCAAGACAAGCTTCTCTAGCAACCCTCGCGAACGGATGACCTCAACTTCTGTATTCACAGCGGCCTGATCTCCGGAAAGACCGGTCATGACGCTTTCGATATCGACGACCTGTTCCTGCCGGTTTTCCAGCATAACAACGGCCTTGGCCCTGTACAAAGGCGTCGCTACTGAAAACGCATAATACCCGCCAATCAACAGGGCGATAATCGTCGACAGAATGATCCAAATTTTACCCCGCCACAGCGTGCGGACAATCAACATAAGATCAATTTCACCTTCCGGTGAACCCTGGGATTCCAAATGGGATATAGGTAAGTTCATGCGCGCTGTGTTCATCTTGCTCGTTACTCGGGGAACAGAATGACTGCTTTGCATACCTGTTATTCAAGGTCAATGTAACAATTCTGGATCGTCTGACATAGCGAAACCCATGGGTGGCAATTAAGTATCTTCGCGTCAACCCGGGCTTTACGAAGCGTTAACTGGCCCGTGTTGAATTTTTACTATTCAATATAAATCCAATGGGGTAGTTATAAAAGCTAGGGTCGCTTAGTGGGTAGGGTAAGCGAATGCATGTGAATGCACCCGCTTGTAAAGAGGTAGTTTGTATGTTGTTTCTCGACCGTGTGTTGAACATGTCCCGTTCGGCTAAGAGGGGCCTTTTCCTGATAGCGGATATATCGCTTATCCCTATTGCGCTATATACAGCGTTTTCACTTAGATACGGAACTGCTACGCCATTTCCGATGATCAGGGATTCCTGGGGGTTGTTTATCCTTATGGTGGCCTTTGGCGGGGTAATCATCTATTTTTTCAAACTGCCCAAAATCAAGCTGAATGCCTTTGAAACCCGTGCAATGCTGCAGGTTGGATTGACCGCTATATCGCTATCCATCACAGCAATGGCCGTAAGTTATCTTTTACAACTCAGCGGCTCTCGATCCGTGCCACTGATTTTCGGAATGTTGTTTTTTGTCGGATCTGTGTTGATGCGGGTGCTGGGCCTGCATGTCATTAACTACCTGACAGACCGCTCCAGCGTCAGGCAAAGGGTGCTTATTTACGGGGGTGGCTCGGCAGGTATCCAGTTGGCATCGGCCCTCCGGCAGTCAAAAGAGGCCAGACCGGTTGCGTTTCTCGATGACAACTCGAACCTGCATGGTTTGATGGTTGCCGGATTGCCAGTCTGCGCCCCTTCCGATGCCGAAAAACTGATCAGGAAGTACAATGTGGGGCGCATTCTGGTTGCGATGCCCTCTGTCCAGAAAGAACGCCAGAATGATATTATCTCTAACCTTTCGGGGTTGGGGGTCGAGGTCCATATATTGCCATCCTATGTTGATATGATGGCCGGTAACAAAATCACCGAAGACTTGCGGTTGGTTACGCCGGATGAACTTCTGGGGCGCGACAAGGTGGCTTTGGATACACCGGAAATTGCCAAAGCTTACGCCGGACGCGTGGTTATGGTGACCGGGGCCGGTGGCTCGATCGGTTCTGAACTGTGCCGACAGCTGATCAGCTGTAATCCGGCGCGGATTGTGCTGTTTGAACAAGGCGAATTCCAGCTGTACTCGATTGATCAGGAACTGCGCCCCAAGGCAAATCGCGCCGGAATTGAAGTGGCTGCATATCTCGGGTCGGTTACAAATGGTCCGCGCGTATCCAATGTGATCGCGGATGAAGGTGTTGAAATCATCCTTCACGCGGCCGCTTACAAGCATGTCCCGCTTGTCGAAAGCAACGAGCTGGAGGGCGCACGCAACAATGTCCTCGGGACTCAGATCGTGGTCGAGGCCGCCGCGGCCGCCGGGATTGAACGGTTCATTCTGATTTCCACCGACAAGGCGGTTCGACCAACAAATGTGATGGGCGCG
>WGBJ01000121.1 GCA_015494385.1 Marinosulfonomonas sp. | reverse complement strand
TTGATGGTGAAGGGTTTTTAGGGGAGGAAACAAGGAGCGCAGAGTGATACATGAGATCACGCTCCATTCCCTCACCCCCCAAACACCCCGTCCAGAAACGCCACCACTTCCCCGGTCAGCCGCTGATGAAACGCCACACGGTCGAACCCCTCGGGGTCTTGGGCGGGGATGAAATCGGGTGTCACCAGCGCCTGCGGAAACGGTGACAGAAACGACAAATGTCCGGCGTTTTCAACGTGGTGGACGGTGACCTTGCCCTTGTCCGGCACCTGATCCAGTATCCGCTGCACATTGTTGAACGGGGTCAGGGTGTCGTGTTCGGCGTGGTAGACCAGGATCGGCACGGTGACTTCGGCCAAAGACCCCTCCGGCATATAGAAATCCGTTGCGGGGGCCATCAGGACCAGCGCCTTGATGCGCGCATCCGGTGTGACCGGCACGGGGCGCCCCGTGATGCTCCACGGTTTGCCACCCGCCACGGCCAGCCCCGTATAGCCGCCCATCGAGTGGCCGATGATGGCGGTTTGATCCATCTGCACCCTGCCCGCCAGAATGTCGTTATCCGCCAGTGCGTTCAGGCACAGGGTGATGTGACGCGGGCGCAGTTCAAGGTTACGGGTTTTGCCTTCGAGGAAATTGTCATCCGTGTTGTTGCCGAAATGCTCGGGGATAACCACCACATAGCCGGCCTCGGCCAGTGCCTGTGCCAGTGTCAGATAGGCCAGCCGGTGGCCGCCTGAACCATGCGAGATCACCACTACGGGATAAGGCCCTTGCCCTGCGGGCGCGTTCAGGCCGGAGGTGACGCTGAAGGGGCCGATTTCATAGGTTCCGTGGGCCTCTGCCGCCGGATACATGATGAACACCGGAAAGCCGATGTTGGCCTGATCGTCCCAGACGCGGATATGTTGGCAGCCTGTGTGTTTCATATCGTTCCCCCGAAATGGAAAAGGCGCGACCGGAAAGTCGCGCCTGTTAACAAATCACTGCTCGTCGCCCCTGTCAGGGCTTCTCGCCGGCAGCGAAGAAAGCCGCAAGGCTTGAGGAGCGTCCTAGCCGCGGGCGCGGCCAACCAGTTTCCAAAGCGCAGGCAACAGAACCGCCGCAAGGGCCAGCTTCACCGCATCGCCCAGCAGGAACGGTGTCAGGCCCCATGCAAGGATCGGTTTGTCAAAGCCATAGAGAACGCCCAGCCACAGCAGACCCGGCACATAGATCAGCGCATTGCCGATCAGCATCGCCCCTGCCATCTTCACCGGCGAGCGGTCCCAACCGCGTGCCGCCAGCAGACCCAGCGCCAGTGTTGCCAGAACAAAGCCCACCAAATAGCCGCCTGTGCTGCCCATCATATAGGTCAGCCCGTTCAGATCGGCGGTGGATTTGGCGAAGACGTCAAAGCCCAGCATACCAACCAGCATATAACCGATGATCGTCACCAGCCCCAAGCGCGCGCCATAAGCGGCGCCGATTGTCAGCACCGCGAAGGTGCCCATCGACATCGGAACCGGCAGCATCGGCACCATGATCTTGGCCGAAACAGCCAGTGCGGCGATTCCAAAAACCACCAATGCGGCTTGTTTCGCGCGCAGGGCTGCGCCCTCGCTTGCCCCGAAAACCTCTGCCAGAACCCGATTTGTTGCCGTTAGCGCCATGTCGCCATCTCCTGTTGATAAAACTTAGCGCCTTTTTGCCCCACCATTGCGCCTTAGGCAAGGTAAACCTTGCTGGATAGGCAAGCGCGCTCTAATACGGGCGTTATCTAGCACCCAACATATAGGCCTTACGAAATGATCCCCCGTTATTCCCGCCCCGATATGGTTGCCATCTGGTCCCCCGAAACGAAATTCCGCATCTGGTATGAAATCGAGGCCCACGCCTGCGACGCACAGGCCGCTTTGGGTGTGATCCCCAAGGAAAACGCCGAGGCCGTATGGAAAGCCAAGGGCGTGCCCTTTGATGTTGCCCGCATTGACGAAATCGAGGCTGTGACCAAACATGACGTAATCGCCTTTCTGACCCATCTGGCGGAAATCATCGGCAATGACGAGGCCCGTTTTGTGCATCAGGGCATGACCTCTTCGGATGTGCTGGACACCTGTTTCAACGTGCAACTGGTGCGGGCCACCGATATTCTGATTGCGGATATGGAGGATCTGCTGGCCGCCCTGAAACGCCGCGCGTTTGAACACAAGATGACAGTGCGCATCGGGCGCAGCCACGGTATTCATGCCGAGCCCACTACAATGGGTCTGACATTCGCGCGTTTCTACGCCGAAATGGACCGCAACCTGAACCGTTTGAAAAAGGCCCGCAAGGAAGTTGCCACAGGTGCCGTTTCCGGCGCGGTCGGCACCTTCGCCAACATTGATCCGGCGGTCGAGGAACACGTCTGCAAGGCAATGGGGCTGGAGGTCGAGCCGATTTCCACACAGGTGATCCCGCGCGACCGCCACGCTGCATTTTTCGCCGCCCTTGGCGTGGTTGGCAGCAGCATCGAAAACATCGCCACCGAAATCCGTCACATGCAGCGCACCGAGGTTCTGGAGGCCGAGGAGTTCTTTTCCAAGGGTCAAAAAGGCTCAAGCGCGATGCCGCACAAACGCAACCCTGTGCTGTCGGAAAACCTGACCGGTCTGGCCCGTCTGGTGCGCATGAGTGTGGTGCCCGCAATGGAAAACGTGGCGCTTTGGCACGAACGCGACATCTCGCACAGCTCGGTCGAGCGCAACATCGGGCCGGACACCACCATCACGCTGGATTTCGCGCTGGCCCGTCTGACGGGGCTGGTGGACAAGCTGGTGATCTATCCCGACAACATGCTGGCCAATATGAACAAATTCCGTGGCTTGGTGATGAGCCAGCGGGTATTGCTGGCCTTAACCCAAGCGGGTGTTTCGCGCGAGGACAGCTATAAACTGGTTCAGCGCAATGCGATGAAGGTTTGGGAAGAAGGCAAGGATTTCAAAACCGAACTGCTGGCCGATCCGGATGTTCTGGCCGCGTTGAGCGTTGATGAGATCGAGGAAAAATTCGACATCGGCTATCACACCAAACATGTCGATACGATCTTTAAACGGGTGTTTGGCGAAAGCTGATAGACCGATACCGGCGCACAGCCTGTTGCAAACTTTTGGTGGCGGGAACCTTCCGCCGCCAGATCATCCTTGAATTTTCAACGCGACCCTGTTCAATTCCCTCAAAAGGGAGATTGGCTTTGGGTAAATTCTTGAAAATATCACTCCGCATTCTGGTGGTTCTGATCATCATCCTTGCGGCCGTCGGGTTTTGGCAACGCGAGAAGATCATGCGATTGCTGGCGGTCAACAGCCTGTTTTCCGCAGAAAAGATCGTCAACAACTTCAGCCATATGGACAGCATGTTCCTGACCACCCCGCTAGACATTGGCGCGGGGGAGGCTTCGGAATTGCCAATCGGTGACCCTGCCCCCGCGGTCGAGGGGCTGGATGACTGGATCAAGGAGCGCAGCGTGACCGCGCTGGTGGTTGTGAAAGACGGGAAGATCGTCACCGAGCAGTATTTTCAGGGCACCGGCAAAGATGATCTGCGCATTTCCTGGTCGGTCGCCAAAAGCTATCTGGCGGATTTGATGGGAATTCTGGTGGCCGAGGGCAAAATCGGCTCGCTTGACGAACAGGTGGTGAAATACGCCCCGCACCTGAAAGGGTCCGCCTATGAGGGCGCGACCATTCGCAATGTTCTGAACATGGCCAGCGGGGTGAAATTCAACGAGGATTATCTGGATTTCAATTCCGACATCAACAAAATGGGCCGCGTTATTGCGCTGGGTGGCACGTTGGATGATTTTGCTGCCGGGATCAAGGAACGGGAAAACCCGCCCGGGACGGTTTGGCAATATGTATCGATCGATACCCATGTGATCGGCATGGTCATTCGGGGCGCCACAGAGCGTTCGATACCCGATTTGCTGAGCGAGAAGATACTGGTGCCGCTTGGCCTTGAAAAGGCGCCCTATTATATAACCGATGGCTCGGGCGTGGCCTTTGTTCTGGGCGGGTTGAACATGACAACCCGCGATTACGCGCGCTTTGGTCTGATGAATATGTATCGCGGGCAATGGAATGGAAAACAGATCGTTCCGCAAGACTGGATCGAGGCCTCGACCGTCCCCTCTGCCCCCACGGCCGAAGGGCAGATCGGATATGGATATCAATGGTGGATCCCCATAGGCGCGCCCAAGGGCGAGTATATGGCCCGCGGGGTTTACGGGCAGTATATTTATATCAACACCGGTCTGGGTGTTGTCATCGCCAGCAACGCTGCGGATCGCAAATTTCGCGAAGAAGGCGTTACAGAGCAGAGCATCGAGATGTTCCGCAAGATTGCCGCCGCGCTTTGAAGGAGATCAGCGCCGGTAGGCCCGCAGGTAATGGCGTTCGAACATCCGTTTGGCCCAGTGGAAAATCTTCATGGGCGGCAGGAAAATGGTGCGTTTTTCGTTGCGGAATACCAGAATACCGCTGTCCAGCGTGTCAACGATGCAAATCAGTTCGGCCTTGAAATCATGGCCCGGCTCGCGGCCGTTGATCTCGTCTATGATATTCTTCACCGCCGCTTCCGCCTGCAAATCCGCCTGATGCGCCTGTTTGGCCAGCCATTCCGGCCCCGGATAGGACCCTGTATCGCCAACGACATAAGTGCCCCGCAGCCCGTGAACACGGCATTTGCGGTCGGCCTTGACGAACCCGCCCTCGGACCGTGGCAGATCGGTATTGTCCAGCCATAACGGCCCCGTCATCCCCGTCATCATCAGGATCAGATCAGCGGGAATTTCCTCGCGCTCGGTCACCACTTTGTCGGCTTCCATGCGGATCGGCTTTGCGCCCAGATGGGTTTCGATCCCGCGCTTGGCCATCAGTTTCAGCAACCCGCCAACCGCCTTGCCGCCCAGCCGGTTGCCCGGCTGTTCGGAGCCATTGAAAAACACCAGCTTGAATTTGTCCCGCCGCCCCTGACGGCGCAGCATGGTGTCCATGCCGAACAGGAATTCAAACATCGGCCCGCCGCGCACGGCCTTGGGTTCCTTGGGGTTGGTGCCAAATCCGAATGCAATCGTGCCGCCTTCCATCGCATTGATCCGGTCGTGGATTTGCTGCCCCATCGCGGCCCCCTCGCAGGGGATAACCGCATGTTCCACCAGCCCCGGCAGTTTCTTGATAAAGCGGCTGCCAGTGGCGATGATCAGGTAATCATTGCGGATGTCGCCGGTATCGGTTTCGACCAGCCGCCCGCCCTCTTTTACATTCACCACCGATCCCTGATGCCAGACCACGTTTTTCTCGGCAAAGAACTTTTCCAGATTAACATCAATATCAGCGGCATTACGCATCCCTGACGGCATCCAGATCAGGCTGGGCAGATAGGTCAGGTGATTGTCGGGCGAAACCACCGTGATCTGTGCCTCGATCTTCGATTTGCGGATTTCGCGCACAGCCGTCAACGCGCCAAATCCGCTTCCTAGAATAACAATATGGGTCATGCAGGGCCTTACCGGTCAAATTGTGAAAATGCGTCCATCCCCTTTGATCGCGAATATATTGTAAATCGGGGCATCTGGACTGTTTACAGGATTTTGGGCTTCGCGTGAAGGCAGTAAATCCGACTGTTTCAGGAAGGTATTATTCACACCTCTGGGATTCTTGTCCTGAAAAACAGATTTCCTATTGCCCTGTAAGGGGAACCTTAACCCGATTCTGCCAGTCTGGCGCAAACCGGACCGGAGAACCGCAACGTGAACACTGCCCTGCCTGACCTGCCCATGCCCGAAACCGGCACAATGCCCCCGCCCATGTCGGCCCCGCCGCAATCCATCACCCGCCAGCAAAAGGCGGCCATCATCGTGCGCCTGCTGTTGTCCGAAGGGGCCGAACTGTCCCTGACCGACCTGCCCGAGGAAATGCAACAGGATCTGACCATGCAGATGGGCAGCATGCGCAGTGTTACCCGCGAAACGGTGACCGCTGTGGTCGAGGAATTTATCAACGAGCTGGAGAGCATCGGGCTGTCCTTTACCGGTGGTCTTGAGGGGGCCCTGAACGCGCTGGACAATGCCATCGACCCGCAACTGGCCGAACGCCTGCGCCGCGAGGGCGGCGTCAAACGCACGGGTGATCCGTGGGAACGGATTATGGGTCTGGAGGTGGACCGCCTGTTGCCGGTGCTGGAACAGGAAAGCACCGAAGTGGCCGCCGTATTGCTGTCAAAACTGAGCGTTTCCAAGGCTGCCGAACTGCTGGGCCTGTTGCCCGGCCCGCAGGCGCGGCGGATCACCTATGCCATGTCCCTGACCAGCGCGGTCACACCGGCGGCAGTGCAACGTATCGGGCAGGCGCTGGCCAGCCAGTTGGACAGCGTGCCGCCCAAGGCCTTTGACGACGGGCCGGTGGAACGGGTCGGGGCAATCCTGAACTTTTCACCCGCGACAACGCGCGAAGATGTGCTGGAAGGGTTGGAGGAAGAGGACAAAACCTTCGCCAATCAGGTGCGCAAGGCGATCTTTACCTTTGCCAATATTCCGGCGCGGATTGATCCGCGGGATGTGCCGAAAATTACCCGTGGCGTGGATCAGGCTGTGCTTGTCACCGCATTGGCGGCGGCCGAGGCAGGCGGGCTGGAAGAGTCCAGCGAATTCATCCTTCAGAACATATCGAAACGCATGGCCGAGGGCCTGCGCGAGGAAATGAAGGAACTGGGCAAGGTCAAGGACGCCGAGGGCGAAGAAGCCATGAGTGCGGTTGTGGCCGAAATCCGCGAGCTGGAGGCGGCGGGCGAAGTATTCTTTGTGGCGGGAGACGGAGATGATTGACGCGCGGCGCTTGTGATCTGCGGGCGCGGCATTTATGTCTGGGCGCACCGAAATCACATTCCCGAAGGCCCAGATGGCAGAAAAAGGCAAATCCCGCAGCGATTACATCGTCAACCTGCTGATCCGCGGGATGTTCCGGCTGGTGATGCTGTTTCCCTACCGTATCCGCGTGCCGTTGATCGGCTGGATCATGGCGCGGATCGTGGCCCCCCTGGCGGGCTATACCAAACGTATCCGTGACAATCTGGATTATGTCTGCCCCGAACTGGACAAATCCGAAGTGGACCGCCTGTGCTATGAAGTGCCCAACAACGCCGGCCGCACATTGATCGAGATTTATTCAGGCGAGAAATTCATCAATCGCGTGCGTGACATCCCGCTGGGTGGTGACGGGGCGCAGGCGTTAGAACAAGCCCACAAAGAAAGCCGCCCCGTTATTCTGGTCACCGGACATTTTGGCAATTACGACGTGCCGCGCGCGGCCCTGATTGCGCGGGGGTATCGGGTGGGCGCGATTTACATGCCGATGAAAAACGTCTTTTTCAACGAGCATTACGAGGCCGCGATTTCAACCATCGGCACCCCGCTGTTCCCGCGTGGCCGCAAGGGGCTGGGGCAAATGCTGAAATTCCTGCGCTCGGGCGGGATGACCGGATTTCTGGTGGATCAGCATATGGCCCACGGTGCCCCGCTGACCTATTTCGGCAAGGTCGCCCCGACCGCCCTGTCGGCGGCTGAAATGGCGTTGAAATATGATGCCTTGCTGGTGCCGATCTATGGTGTTCGCGCCGAAAACGGACTGGATTTTACCATTCAGGTGGATGCCCCCATTCCGCACACCGATGCCGAAACCATGACGCAGGCGTTAAATGACAGTCTGGAAGATCTGGTGCGCAAACATATGGGGCAATGGTTCTGGATTCACCGGCGCTGGAAACCCGAACGTCAGCGCACCCGCGCCGCAGCCAACACCGGCCCGTGAGACGCCCGCTGAATGATGATCACACAATCATCGTCACCGGTCATTTTTGCCGAAATCGACAGCGGGCTGCGCCCGTTCCATTCCTTCAGAACGTCCCATGCGGTGACCACGTTCGAATAGGTCAAATCGCGCCCCGCGTTTTCACCGCGTTTGATCCGCACCGTCTGCCCGTCCTTGAACCGCACCATCTGAACCACCATCCGGCCCAGTCCCTCTTGCAAAGGTTCGGCCATGATTTCCAGCCGGCTCCCTTTGCGGGTCACGCTTAGTTTCACGGGGTCGGGGATTTTGCTATGGGCCTTGATCAGGCGGGAAACCTCGGCCGGTTTGGCACCGACAACGTGGTCCTGCCCTTCGATCACCATCTGCGGGGTGTACACCATCCGCTTGCCGGCCGCGCGGGCATAGGCGTGCTGGCGATCGGTAAACTTCGGGTTGGCAAAGATGTCTTTCCAGCCGATGTAATCCCAGTAATCCACATGCAGCGACAGGGCGATCACATCATCACGCGCCGCCAGTTTTCCCAGAAATTCATCGGCAGGCGGGCAACTGGAACAGCCTTGCGACGTGTATAGTTCCACCACAACAGGGCTGGATTGCGCCGTGGCGAATCCCGCCAGTGCCATCCACACCCCTGTCAAAATCACCAGTATTTTCCGCATTTTTCGCCTTTCTTGCCCGCATCCAGTCTCCATTTAAGACGCCCCCTGTTCAATAGCCAATCAAGGTTTTGCGAGGTTCCTTGCAAAATTCGTAACATCCGCGTCACAAGTTTTTGTGTGCAATGGTATACAAATTGCCGTCTTCCCCCTTGAACGACTCTGCCGGATGCGTCAAAAGCGCAGGTGAAAGGGGGCTTATGCCCTGCCCTTACCCCAACAAACGGAGTCACGCCATGACCATCACCGTCGGCCAAGACAGCGCCAAGACCCGCAAAACCCTAACCGTTGGCACTCAAAGCGTGGATTACTATTCCATCCCCGCCGCCGAAGCTGCCGGTCTGGGGGATTTCTCGCGCCTGCCCGCATCGCTAAAGGTGGTGCTGGAAAACATGCTGCGGTTTGAAGATGGCAAAACCGTAACCGTTGACGACATCAAGGCCTTTGCCGAATGGGCCACCAATGGCGGCAAAAACCCGCGCGAGATCGCCTACCGCCCTGCCCGCGTGTTGATGCAGGATTTCACCGGCGTGCCTGCCGTGGTCGATCTGGCCGCGATGCGTGACGGCATTATCGGTCTTGGGGGGGATCCCGAAAAGATCAACCCGCTGAACCCCGTTGATCTGGTGATTGACCATTCGGTGATGATTGACGAATTCGGCACCCCTCGTGCCTTCAAAATCAACGTCGAGCGCGAATACGAACGCAACATCGAACGCTATACCTTCCTGAAATGGGGTCAAAAGGCATTCAACAACTTCCGCGTTGTGCCCCCCGGCACCGGCATCTGCCATCAGGTCAATCTGGAATATCTGGCGCAAACCGTCTGGACCGACAAGGACCAGAACGGCGCGGAAGTGGCCTATCCCGACACATTGGTCGGCACCGACAGCCACACCACCATGGTCAACGGTCTGGCCGTTCTGGGCTGGGGCGTTGGCGGGATCGAGGCCGAAGCCGCGATGCTGGGCCAGCCGATTTCCATGCTGATCCCCGAGGTTGTGGGTTTCGAGCTGACCGGCGAGATGGCCGAAGGCATGACCGGCACCGATCTGGTGCTGAAAATCGTTGCCATGCTGCGCGAAAAGGGCGTGGTGGGCAAATTCGTCGAATTCTTTGGCGAAGGTCTGGACCATCTGCCGCTGGCCGATCGCGCCACCATCGCCAATATGGCGCCTGAATACGGTGCCACCTGTGGCTTCTTCCCCGTTGATGATGAAACCCTGCGCTATTTGCGCGTGACCGGTCGCAGCGAAGAGCGCAT
>WGBJ01000120.1 GCA_015494385.1 Marinosulfonomonas sp. | reverse complement strand
GTTTAATGGTCTGACCCTAATAGGTCCAGCATTTCGCGGTGCAATTCCTTTGTCGATGCCGCCACGACGCGCCCGTCCGATTGCAAGGTTAACGGCGCGCCGGACCAGTCGGTGATCACACCGCCCGCCCCTTCAATCACCGGCACCAGCGGCAGGAAATCATAGGGTTGCAGGTCGTAATCTATGCAGGCATCCGCATGGCCCATCGCCACCAACATATGCGGATAGCCATCATAACTAAGCCGCTGTTCACGCCCCGACTGGCACAGGCGCCGGAACAGGTCCGGCGCATCCAGTGCGATTTTGTTGCCCTCGTTGATATAGACAAAGGCGTCTTTCAATGCCGTGACGTCTGATGTGGAAATCGCTGTGCCATTCACTGCCGCGCCATCCGCACTGCCGGTGAACACTTCGCCCAGTTCGGGCATCCGCACCACGCCCAGTTTTGGCACTCCGTTTTGCAACAGCGCAATCAACATACTGTATAGCGGCATCCCCGATATGAAACTGCGGGTGCCGTCAATCGGGTCAATGATCCATAACAGATTGCCGCCTTTATCCTCATGCCCGAATTCCTCGCCCAGAATGGAATGCTCGGGGAAATGCTGTGCCAGCGCATCACGGATCATCCGCTCGCAGGTCTGGTCGGCCACTGTCACCGGGCTGTCGTCGCCCTTGTGGATGATGTCCAGCGTCTGGCGGAAATAGCGTTTGGGGATGTCCTCGGCGGTGTCCGTGATGTCCAGAATGGTGTTCAGGTAGTGCTGCATATTCAGTGTTCTTTTTCATGGCCCGCTATCACAAGCGAGGTTTCATTTTCGCCCAGCATGTCGATGACGGCATCGGGCGGGGCGGTTTCGGTGATCAGAATGTCGATGCTGGCCGCGTCGTTGATCGCAATCGGGGCGCGGATACCGAATTTGGAACTGTCAGCCAGCAGGATGCGGGTCTGGGCGCGGGGCATAGCCTGTGCCAGCAAGTCGGCCTCGTTGATGTCGTGCAGCATCACGCCCACTTCGCAGTTGATCGCGCCCGCGGAAAACACCGCATATTGCACGTTGAACCGGCGGATAAACCCGATGGCGTCCTGCCCGAACGCCCCGCCGTCATGGCCGCGCAATTCACCGCCGGCGAAAAACACGCGGTTGCCGTTGCGGGCGGCCAGTGTGCTGGCCACGGTCAGCGAATTGGTGACGACATACAGGTTGCGATGGTTGTTCAGCGCCCGCGCGGCATAGGCCGAGGTCGAGCCGATATCTAGAAACAGCGAATCCCCGTCCTCGATGATTTGCGCCAGTTTCCCCGCGATTTGCCGCTTGGCCTCGGCGTTGACATCCATGCGCGCCTGAAAGGGTTGCTCGGTCAGGGTCAGGTCTTCGGCCAGCAGCACGCCGCCGTGCACTTTGCGCACCTGGGATTTTTCCTGCAAGGCCTTGATATTGCGTCGGACTGTTTCGTCCGACACCCCCAGCCGCTGCGCCAGATACCCCACACGGCACGACCCGCCCGCAAGGCGCAGTTCCTTCAGGATTTCCTGTTCGCGGTGGTTTGAACGGGTGGCTGTATTGGGCATTCCGGCCTCGGGTTTGCGGGTTTTCGATTTTGCCAAGTTACGGCGCAAAACCTCAAAAGCCAACGAAAAACCAAGGGAAACCCACAGATATTCGGTAAAAATGTTGACGGATGCGGGGAATCGCCGCACCTTGAGCCCAAGGCGGGGCGAATCCCGTCACTAAAAACCTGGGAGGTGCCCGATGAGGCATATACTGAAACGCACCCTTATGGGGGCCGCTGTTGGTGCATTTGTCGCCACGGCTTCGCTGGCAGAGGTCGAATCTGCCGATCCATTGAAACTGACTTTGCATGACTGGTCCGGCCAGTTGATCAACACCCAGATCATGGGCGCTGTGCTGGAAGAGGCGGGCTATAACGTCGAATATGTGCAGGCCGACTACATCGCGCAATGTGCTGGCCTGAAAACCGGCGATCTGACGCTGGCGATGGAAATCTGGGCCACCACCGGCCAAGAGGCGCTGGACGAAGCCGTTGCCACCGGCAAGGTGGAAAATGTTGGCGAAACCGGTCTGCAAGCGATCGAGGAATGGTGGTATCCGCTATATATGAAAGAACGCTGCCCCGGTCTGCCCGACTGGAAGGCGCTAAAGGCCTGTGCCAGTGAATTTGCCACGCCGGAAACCGCACCAAAGGGGCGCTATGTCGGCGGCCCTGTTACGTGGGGCGGGTTTGACGAAGAGCGGGTTGATGCCTTGGGGCTGGACTTTGAAGTGGTCCACGCGGGCACCGATGCCGCGCTGTTTGCCGAGCTGGAAAGTGCCTATCAACGGCAGGCGCCCGTCATTTTGTGGGTCTATGTTCCACACTGGGCACCGGCAAAATATGAAGGCGAGTTTGTGGAATTCCCGCCCTATACACCGGAATGCTATTCCGACCCGTCATGGGGTGTGAACCCCGACAAGGCCTATGATTGCGGCAAGCCGCGCGGCCCGATCTGGAAGGCCGCATGGGCGGGTATGAAAGACAAATGGCCCGGCGCGCACAAGATCGTGCAGGCCTACACCCTGACCAACGAGGAAATGAGCGCGATGGTTGGCGAAGTCGATCTGGATGGCAAATCCGTCGAGGATGTGGTCAACGCATGGATGGACGCCAATGAATCCCGCTGGCAGGGCTGGATTACACAGTAAACGATCTGCGGGGCCGGTCATGGCTGGCCCCGCAACACCTTGAATACAGGCGAAATGAATGACCCACCCCGCAAAACTTGTCTGCAGAAACCTGTGGAAACTATACGGTGCGATCCCGTCGCAGATGCTGGACAGCCAGCAGTTTTCGCCGACGGACGACGAGTTGAAGAAGCTTGGCGTGATCGGGGCGGTCAAACACGCTGATCTGGAAATCGAGGCTGGCGAGATTTTTGTGATTATGGGGCTGTCCGGCTCGGGCAAATCCACGCTGGTGCGCTTGCTGTCGGGGCTGATCGAACCCACTATGGGCGAGATTTCCATCGACGGGCAGGACATGTTGAAGATGTCCGAACGCGAATTGATCGAATTGCGCCGCCACAAAATGGGCATGGTGTTCCAACACTTTGCCCTGTTGCCGCATCTGACGGTTTTGCAAAACGTCGCCTTTCCGCTGAGCATTCAAGGGCAACGCAAATCCGCTGCCGAAGCCCGCGCGCTGGAGGTGATCGAACTGGTCGGCCTGAAGGGGCGCGAAGGCTATTTCCCCCGTGAACTATCCGGTGGGCAGCAACAACGGGTCGGGATTGCGCGCTCCTTGGCGGTCGAGCCGGAAATCTGGTTTCTGGACGAGCCGTTTTCGGCATTGGACCCGCTGATCCGCCGCGAGATGCAGGATGAATTCCTGCGCCTGCAAGGGATGCTGAAGAAAACCATCGTCTTTATCACCCATGATTTTGACGAGGCAATTCGCCTTGCCGACCGCATCGCGATTATGAAAGACGGCCACATTATCCAGATCGCAACGCCCGAGGAACTGGTGCTGAATCCGGCAGATGACTACGTGCAGGAATTCACCCGCCATGTGCCGCGTGATAAGGTGTTGAGTGTGGGCGCCGTGATGGAAGCAGGGGCTGATGGTGGCGGTGAAGGTATACCCGCCAGTACCAAGATTTACGAGGTGGCTTCGCAAGTGGTTGCCGCGGGCAAGCCATTGAAAGTGATTGATGAAAACGGGCAAGCCGTTGGCGCGATTGATGCGCAGCGGGTGATTGACGTGCTGGTTGGGAACGGGGCCTGATATGGCGCGGGTCTCTCCCAAATCCATGATCTGGCTGGGGCTGTTTGCCCTGACGTGGCTGTTGGCCACCTTCGGCCAAGGCTGGCTGGAAGCGGCGGGAATGGGCTGGGCCATGCAATACCCCGATGCGTGGGTGATCCCGCTAAAGGACAGCATTTCGGCGGCGATGATATGGCTGGTCGAGGAGGCATCCTTCGGCCTGTTCACCTTCACCGAATTCACCCGCGGCATCAGCTGGATGATCGAGCAACCCTACAATCTGGCCCGCGCCCTGCTGGCCGAAGGGTTTGTCGAAGGACACGGCCGCCGCGCGGTGCAATTGGTGCCGCCGTTCAGCTGGATTGCGGTCATGGCGGGGGTGGTGGCGCTGGGCCATTACGCGCGTGACTGGCTGCTGGCCGCTATCGTTGGTGCGGCGTTCCTGTATCTGGCGGTGTTCGGGCAATGGGAAAGCGCGATGGTGACGCTGGCCTCGGTGGTGATTGCGGTGCCGATCGGGGTCGCTGGCGGGCTGTTGCTGGGCATCACCGCCTATCGCCACCCGTCGTTTGAACGCATCCTGAAGCCAATTCTGGATCTGATGCAAACCATCCCGATTTTCGCCTATCTGGTGCCGATCCTGTTCATGTTCGGCTTTGGTCCCGTGTCGGCGCTGGTGGCGACCGTGATCTATGCCATGCCGCCAATGGTGCGGATCACCACCATGGCGCTGCACGCGGTTGATCCCGAGATCAAGGATTTCGGCGTGATGTCCGGCTGCACCCGGCGGCAGATGACGTGGCGGGTGCTGGTGCCCTCGGCACGGGCCAGCCTGGTGGTGGGGGTCAATCAGGTGATCATGCTGTCGCTGAACATGGTGATTATCGCCAGTATGATCGGGGCAGGGGGGCTTGGCTTTGATGTGCTAAGCGCCCTGCGCCGCCTGAACATCGGTGGCGGGTTCGAGGCCGGCATTGCGATTGTCATTCTGGCGGTGGCGATTGACCGGCTGTCACAGGCCTTTGCCCAGCGTGCCACCACATTCACCCCACCGCCCAAAGGCGACACATGGATCAAGCGCCACCCGCGCAGTGTGATCGTGCTGGCCATTCTGCTGGTCTCGTACGGGGTTGGCCTGATCCTGCCCGCCGTGCAGACCTATCCGGATGCCGCCACCCTGACCACCGGCAAGTTCTGGGACAACGGGGTGAAATACCTGAATATCAATTTCTATGACCAGTTCGAGGCGGTCAAACTGTTCTTCCTGCAAGGGTTCCTGCTGCCGGTAAAACGCTTCTTCCTTGGCATCCCGTGGGTCTGGGCCATTGCAATGGTCACTGCCATTGGCTGGACTTTTGGCGGCTGGAAACTGGCCCTGATGAACCTGCTGATGGCCGGATTCATCGCCGCAACCGGCATGTGGGAAAAGGCAATGATCACAGTATATCTGTGCGGCACATCCGTGGTGATCGCCAGCGTGATCGGCATCCCCTTGGGGGTTCTGGCGGCCGTGAATGAACGGGCCGGGCGCATCATCGGCGTGCTGATCGACACGCTGCAAACCCTGCCCAGTTTCGTCTATCTGATCCCCGTGGTGATGCTGTTTCGCATCGGTGATTTTACCGCCATGGTCGCCATCGTCCTGTACGCCGTGGTGCCTGCTGTGCGCTATGCCGCCCACGGCGTGCGCTCGGTCAGTCCCGAGTTGATCGAGGCGGGCGTGGTCTCGGGCTGCACCAAACGCCAGTTGCTGTCGCGCATCCGTTTGCCACTGGCCTTGCCGGAAATCCTGCTGGGGCTGAACCAGACCATCATGCTGGCCCTGTCGATGCTGGTGATCACCGCGCTGGTGGGTACACGCGACTTGGGCCAAGAGGTTTATATCGCCCTGACCAAGGCCGACACGGGGCGCGGACTGGTCGCCGGTTTTGCCATTGCATTTATCGCGATAATTGCCGACAGAATTATCACAGCCAGCGCCAGATCGGCGCGGGTCAGATATGGACTGGAGAGTGCAAATGGATAAAGAGACCGCCCTGAACCGCATCAAGTCATTGCCGATCTGGCAAGGGGATATCGAACCTGAGCCTTTGGGCGGCGGACGCACCAATCTGAACTTTACTGTAACGGACGATTCCGGCCGTTATGTGGTCCGGTTTGGCGATGATCTGCCCGAGCACCAGTTGCTGCGCTTTAACGAGCTGGCCGCCGCGCGTGCGGCCCATGCCGCGGGTCTGTCGCCTGCTGTTGTCCATGTCGAGGACGGGTTGACCGTGATCGACTATATCGATGCCAAAACGCTGGACGAACCCGACGTGGCCGACCCCGATATGCTGGCCCGCATCATCCCGCTGCTGCAGCGCTGCCATCACGAAATCCCCAAACATTTCCGTGGTCCCGCGCTGATCTTCTGGGTGTTCCATGTGATCCGCGATTACACCGCCACCCTGCGCGAAGGTAACAGCAACTATGCCGCGCAACTGGATGATTACCTTGCCATTTCCGAAAAGCTGGAGGCCGCCGTTGGCCCCGTTGAAATCGTCTTTGGCCACAACGATCTGATGGCGGCGAATTTTCTGGATGACGGCAAACGCCTGTGGCTGATCGACTGGGATTATGCCGGTTTCAATTCACCGCTGTTCGATCTGGGCGGGCTGGCCAGCAACAATTCCCTGAACGAGGGGCAAGAGGCCGTGATGCTGGATCTCTACTATGAGGGACAGGTCACCGACGATCTGCTGCACCGTTATCACGCGATGAAATGCGCCTCGCTTTTGCGCGAATGTATGTGGAGCATGGTGTCCGAACTTACATCAACCCTCGACATTGACTACGCCGCCTATACCGCTGAAAACCTTATCCGTTTCCAGCGCGCCTATGACACTTACAAGCAAAGCTGAGACCCTTATGAAAACCCTGCCCAAATCCTCGCGTGTTGTCATTATCGGTGGTGGTATCGTTGGCTGTTCCACGGCCTACCATCTGGCGAAACTGGGCGTCGAGGTGCTGTTGCTGGAGCGCCAGAAACTGACATCGGGCACCACGTTTCACGCGGCCGGTCTGGTGGGGCAACTACGCTCCAATGCCAACATCACACAGCTTTTGGGCTATTCGGTGGACCTGTATAACAGCATCGAGGCCGAAACGGGGTTGGGCACGGGTTGGAAGATGAACGGCGGCTTGCGGCTGGCCTGCAATCAGGAACGCTGGACCGAGGTCAAACGACAGGCCACCACCGCCCGATCCTTTGGCCTGCAAATGGACCTGCTGACCCCGCAAGAGGCCCAAGACCTGTGGCCGCTGATGAATGTGGACGATGTGGTCGGCGCGGCCTTTATGCCGACGGACGGGCAGGCCAATCCGTCCGATATTACGCAGGCGCTGGCCAAGGGCGCGCGTATGAACGGGGCGCAGATTGTTGAGGATTGCAAGGTCACGGACCTTGAGATCGACAAAGGCGTGATCAAGGCGGTGATCACCGATCAGACCCGCGTTGAATGTGAATCCGTAGTGCTGTGTGCGGGGCAGTGGAGCCGCACCTTTGCCGCCCGTTTTGGCGTCAACATCCCGCTGGTCAGCATGGAGCATCAATACATGGTGACCGAACCGATTGCCGGTATGCCCAAAGACCTGCCCACCCTGCGCGACCCGGACCGCCTGACCTATTACAAGGAAGAGGTCGGCGGGCTGGTGATGGGCGGTTACGAGCCTAACCCGATTCCATGGGCGGTGGACGGTACCCCCAAGGGGTTCCATTACACGCTGCTGGACAGCAACTTTGACCACTTCGAGCCGCTGATGGAATTGGCGCTGGGCCGTGTGCCGGCACTGGAAACGGCGGGCATCAAGACGCTGACCAACGGACCGGAAAGCTTCACGCCGGATGGTAATTTCATCATTGGCGAAGCGCCCGAATTGCGCAATTTCTTTGTCGGTGCGGGGTTCAACGCCTTTGGCATCGCCGCCGGTGGTGGCGCGGGTATGGCGCTGGCCGAATGGGTGAAAAATGGCGAGCCGCCCTTTGATCTATGGTCCGCCGACATCCGCCGCTTTGGCCGCCCGCATTTCGATACCGACTGGGTGCGCACCCGAACCATTGAGGCCTACGGCAAGCATTACACGATGGCCTGGCCTTACGAGGAACATTCATCCGGTCGCCCCTGCCGCAAGTCACCGCTTTACGAGGTGCTGAAGGATCAGGGCGCCTGTTTTGGCGAGAAGCTGGGCTGGGAGCGTCCGAACTGGTTTGCCGGTGCTGGCGAAACCTCGCAGGATGTCTACAGCTTCGGGCGGCAGAACTGGTTTGACGCGGTCGGGCGCGAGCATAAGGCGTGCCGCGAGGCCGCTGTGCTGTTCGACCAGACATCCTTTGCCAAATTCGCATTGAAAGGGCCGGATGCGCTGGCCGCGCTGAACTGGATTTGCGCCAATAACGTGGACAAGCCCGTCGGGGCGCTGACCTATACGCAGATGCTGAACGATCACGGCGGGATCGAGTGCGATCTGACCATTGCACGGGTGTCGCAGGATGAATTCTACATCGTCACCGGCACCGGCTTTGCCACCCATGATTTCGACTGGATTTCCCGCAATATTCCCGACGGGATGAATTGCCAACTGTTCGATATTACCTCAAGCAACGCGGTGCTGTCCCTGATGGGACCGCGTGCGCGCGACATCCTGCAAGCGGTCACACGCGCCGATGTGTCAAACGCGGGATTCCCCTTTGGCACCACCAAAACCATCGGTATCGCGGGCTGCCCCGTTCTGGCGCTGCGGGTGACTTATGTCGGCGAGTTGGGGTGGGAGCTGCACCTGCCGGTCGAATACGCCACCACGGTTTACGCGGCTTTGATGCAGGCGGGGGCCGAACACGGGCTGAAGAACGCCGGCTACCGCGCGATTGAATCCCTGCGGCTGGAAAAAGGATACCGTGCGTGGGGGGCTGACATCGGCCCCGACCACACCCCGCATGAAGCGGGCCTTGGCTGGGCCGTGAAACTGAAAGGCAACACCCCGTTCAAGGGCCGCGAGGCCGCGCAGGTGCAGGCGGACGGTGGGGTGAAAAAGATGATGGCCTGTTTCACTTGTGATCCTGACGTGGTGCTTCTGGGCCGCGAAACCATCTATCGCAACGGCGAACGGGTGGGCTGGCTGACCTCGGGCGGTTTTGGATATACCGTCGATAAATCAATCGGTTACGGCTATGTCCGCAATCCGGACGGGGTGACGCGCGATTATATCATGGAGGGCAGCTATGAACTGGAAGTCGCCACCGAGCGCGTGCCCTGCACCGTCCACATGACCCCGCTGTATGACGCGATAATGAAGCGGATCAAAGGCTGAGATGTCCGTATGAAATTGCGCGAATATGGCGGCTGGGGGGTGATATCATGCACCCTATGCTCTGCTAGGTTAGCCCAGATTCCACAGCCCTTTTTAATGCTTCTTTAAGGCGCAGTAAATCCTGCCGTTTGTTTTCCTCGCTGATGATATACACGCCAGATACTTCGTTTTGTATTTCCAATAATTCCGAAAACTGGGCATCCGTTTCTATCGCAGATATCTCTTTTAATACTTCAGAATGTAAATTGGAGCGATACCTGTCATTATGATTTAAGAGGTAGTGCAATACAATTTTCTGCCAATCATGTGGGTCATGTTTGGAGTAATCATCTATCACTCCGGGAACCGGCTCTCCAGAAACTGACAAATCCGCAATGTACTGATCAGCATGAGTGGCTAATTCACGAAATGCTTTCATCCTATTCCCTAACACTGGAATTGCAATCTCCCTGTTTTTACAAGATCCGGGTGTGGACCTATGTGGCCGTTTATTGGTTGAATGTAATCGGCGCACCCAGGAAAGCCCTATGAGGCATTGTTCCGATCCATACGCTCCCTCCCAGCTTACTCCCCCCTAATCCTTCAGCCTCGCCCGCAGAACCCGCAGCATGTTTTCCCCCGCGACCTTGCGGATTTGCGCTTCTGTCAACCCCGCGCGCAGCATCGCATCAGTGATCGCTGCCAGTTCAGATGTATCAAACGTCGTCGCAACCGATCCGTCAAAATCCGACCCCAGTGAAACCGCATCCTCACCCACCACGGCAATCGCCGCCTTGATGGATTTTGCAATCCCGTCGGGGCTGTAATCACAAGTCACTTCCTGCCAGTACCCCATGCCGATCACCCCGCCGGTGGCAGCGATGCGTTTCATCAAGGCATCGGGAATGTTGCGCTTGGTGTCGCAATTTGATTTGATCCCGCTGTGGGACAGCACCAACGGGATATCCACCATGTCCAGCACCTGTTCGACCACCTTGGTGCTGGAATGGGCCACATCCAGAATCATGCCGCGTTTGGCGACCTGTTCCACCACCTGCCGCCCGAAATCGGTCAGCCCGTTGTTTTCGCGGCTGTGCAGCGTGCCGCCCAACTCGTTATCAAAGAAATGCTGCAAGGCGATCAACCGGTAACCCGCCGCTTCCAGCTTGTCCAGATTTTCGATTTTGCCTTCCAGCGGATGCGCGCCCTCGATCCCCAGAATACCGCCGACAATCTTTTCCCCCGCCGCGCGGCGTTTCAGCACCTCTTCCAGATCGCTGCGGGTCAGGATGATCTTCAGGTTGTCCGGCTCGGCGGCCTCGAACGCTTGCAGTTTCTCGGCCTGATAGACCGCCCGTTCAAAAATGCTGAACCATGTGCGTGTCGGCCAGAGCTGGAAAAACGCAATCAGTTTGATGTTGTCAAAGGCATTCGGATCATTGTGTTCGTAATTCAGCCCCTTGGGGCTTTTCGTCACTGCCGTGAACACCTGTATCGCCACGTTGCCATCCTGCAGGCGTGGAATATCCACTTGCCCGTAACTGCCCCGCTGGGTCAGGTCGCGGTTCCACAACAGGGGGTCGGCGTGCCAGTCGCCAATCACCATGCTGTCATGCAGCGCGCGGGCGGCATCGGATACAGGGTAGGGGTCATGCGGGGCCACCGCATTGCGGCCCTTTTCCACATAGCCGGGCAAAAAGATGAATGTGGCAATCAGGGCCAAAGCCCCCAGCAGGCAAAGCCGCCCCAGCCATTTTCCGAATGTGCGCATGGTGATCTCCCTTATATTTCGGGGCAGGTTACGGCCCTTGGGTTGTAATTTCCAGCCTTGCTTTTGCCCTGTCCCGCGATAGGCTGGCATCATGCCACAGGAAAGGACAGCACATGGCCGGCGGATGGGCGCGTGATGGCGCGGTGGAAGAACAGATCGAGGCGTCCATATCGGACGAACTGGCCCGCATGAAGGCTCGCAAAACACCGGTCGGGGAAAGCCTGACCCATTGCGCGGAATGCGAAGAACCGATCCCCGAAGCGCGGCGGGTGGCGCTGCCCGGTGTGAAGCTGTGTATCGACTGTATGCAGGAACGCGACGCGGCCTATAAGCCAAGGCCGGGGATCAACCGGCGGGGAAGCAAGGATAGCCAGCTGCGGTGAGCTGTGCGCCCCCGTTCCCCTAAAATCACACAGCACTGTTCATTTTCACACCCCCTTTGTGTAGTATTCCCGTGATGTCTGCTTTTTCGACCCTCTTTCCCCTTCGTAATTCCCGCACCCACGAGGTTTGCGGTGCCAATGCCGTGTCTTTTGCCTTTGCCCTGGCGGGGCAAAAGGGGGGCAATGTGATGTGGATCGCCGAAAGCTGGCAGGGGGAACAAATCAACCCGACGGGGTTTCACACCTATATGGACCCGCAAAACCTGCTGTTGGCCAAGGTTGCCGATCAGGTCGAGGGGCTGGGCGTTGCCGAGGAAACGCTGCGCTCCGGTGCGGTGTCACTGATGGTGATCGAGTTGGCAAAACCGCTTGGCTTTACCGCCGGACGCCGGTTGCAACTGGCAGCCGAGTCGGGGGGTGCAACCGGGCTTTGTATTATTCCCGAAGGGATGGGCAACAATGCCGCGCAAACCCGCTGGCGGTGTTCTTCGCTTTTTGACCCAGCAGACTCGACTCTGCAGCGGTGGGAGATTATTAAGAACAAATCAGGAACATTAATGGCATGGGATGTAAGATGGGATGCGCAGACGCGTCGTATCAATGTGGTTTCCGAGGTTGCCCAGCGAAAGGGTTCTACGCGCACGCCCCGTTGAGGGCCCTTTTGCCCTGACCCTGCGCCAAAGCAACACCGAGCGGATTTATTGCCTGAACCCGCAGGCCGAAAAGGCGGGGTTGCATCGTGGTATGGGCCTGTCGGATGCCCGCGCCTTTTGTCGTGATCTGCAAAGCCGCCCTGCCGACCCCGAGGCAGACCGGCGCTTTTTGCATGTGCTGGCGCGCTGGGCCACGCGCTATTGCCCCTGGGTCGGGCTTGAGGGGGACGACGGGCTGGTGCTGGATATTTCCGGTTCGGCGCATCTGTTCGGCGGCGAAGGGGCAATGCTGGACGATATGCAGTTGCGCCTTGCCCGTGCGGGTTTCGCGGTGCGTCTGGGGCTGGCGGATACGCGCGGGGCGGCATGGGCGATGGCGCATTTTGGCGATGGTATCATATGCAGCCCATCCCGGCTTGCGGCCTTGCCCGTCGCCGCGCTGCGGCTTGGGGGCAAAACCTGCATTGCCCTGCAGCGCCTTGGCTTGCGTCGTATTTCCGACATTCTGGCCCTGCCGCGCGCCACGCTGTCACGGCGTTTTGGCACCGATGTTGTGCTGCGTCTGGATCAGGCGCTGGGGGATCAACCCGAAAGCATTTCCCCCCTGTCCCGCCCCCCCCATTACGGGGTGCGCATGACCTTGCCGGACCCGATCGGCCTGACGGGGGATGTGATGGCAGGCACCGAACGCCTGCTGGGCCGCCTTTGCGCCAAACTGAAGGCCGGCGACAAAGGCGCGCGTATCCTGTTGCTGACCTTGCGGCGGGTGGATCAGGCCAGCCAGCAGGTTGAACTGCGCCTTGCCCAGCCTTTGCATGATGCCGCCCGCATCCTGCCGCTGTTTGAGCGCGGGATCGAGGGGGTGGATGCGGGCTATGGCATTGATCAGCTGCGCCTTGTTGCCACCCGCATTGAACCGCTGACCGCCCGCCAGATCAGCCACAGCCACGGCACTGACACGCATGATGACAAACTGGCGGATTTGATCACCCGGATCGGGGTGCGGATCGGGCTGGAAAATGTGCAAAGGTTCCTGCCCGCCGACAGCCATATCCCCGAACGCGGCTTTATCATTTCGCCTGCCGCCTATTCCCGCCCCCAAGGGGGCTGGGTCGCCTCGCGACCGCGTCCTTTGCGCCTGTTTGCCCCCGAAGCGATTACAGGTCATGGCCCCCGCCCGCCGGCCCGCTTTCGCTGGCGGCGCATGGCGATGACCACGGGACGGGCCATTGGGCCGGAACGCATCGCCCCCGAATGGTGGCTGTCAGATGACAACTGGCGCACGGGTGTGCGGGACTATTGGCAGGTGGACACCAAAGAGGGGCGCCGCCTTTGGCTGTTTTACACTCCGCAGGCCCCGAACTGGTATGTGCAGGGGGAATTCGCATGATGTATGCCGAATTATGCACCACCTCCAACTTTACCTTTCTGACGGGGGCATCGCACCCCGAAGAACTGGTCACCCGCGCGGCCGAACTGGGGTTGGCGGCGATTGCCATAACCGATCGCAACTCATTGGCCGGTGTGGTGCGGGCCTATTCCGCCCTCAAGGAACTGGAGCGGACAGGCAAGGCGGGTCAGCCCCTGCCCAGACTGGTGATCGGCTGCCGGCTGGTTTTGCGTGACAGCCCGATTGACTGGATCGCCCTGCCGCAGGACCGCCCTGCCTATGCGCGCCTGACCCGCCTGCTGACGCTGGGAAAGCGGCGCGTGCAAAAGGGGGATTGCCACCTTGATATGGTCGATCTGCTAGAGGGATGCACGGGGATCATTCTGCTGGCCTTGCCCCAGGCCCCTCTGGGGGACAGCGATGTGCTCTGCCACATTCAGGACGCCGTGCGCCGGTATCCCAACCACGTTTTTCTGGGCGCCGCCCCGCGTTATGATGGCAGTGATCAGGCCCATCTGAAACGCTGTGCCCGCCTGGCCCATAAAACCGCCGCCCCGATGGTCGCGCTGGGGGATGTGCTGATGCACCACGGCAGCCGCCGCCAGTTGGCGGATGTGCTGACCTGTATGCGCGAACATATCACCATTGACCGGATCGGCACCCGCGCCCTGCCCAACAGCGAACGCCGCCTGAAGGGGGCGCCGGACATGCTGCGGATGTTTGCGGACCATCCCGCCGCGATCCGGCGCGGCCTTGAAATTGCCGCCCGCTGCGGGTTTTGCCTGAGCGAACTGTCCTACGAATACCCGGACGAGATTTCGGATGATGAATCCCCTCGGGACCGGCTGGCGCGCCTTGCGGACGAAGGGCTGAAACGGCGCTATCCGGACGGTGCCCCCGACAAGGCCCTTGCACAGGTGAAAAAGGAACTGGCCCTTGTCGAGAAGCTGAATTTTCCGGCCTACTTTCTGACCGTGCATGACATTGTGCAATTCGCCCGCTCGCGGGGGATCCTGTGTCAGGGGCGCGGCTCGGCGGCCAATTCGATCCTGTGCTATCTGCTGGGTATCACCGATGTCAGCCCCGAAACCATCACCATGGTCGTTGAACGGTTCGTATCCGAACACCGTGGCGAGCCACCCGACATCGATGTGGATTTCGAACATGAACGCCGCGAAGAGGTGATCCAGCATATCTATGCCAAATACGGCCGCCATCGCGCCGGACTTTGTGCCACGGTGATCCATTTCCGCTCGCGCGCTGCGATCCGCGAGGTGGGCAAGGTGATGGGCCTGTCCCAGGATGTGACCGCCAACCTGTCGGGGCAGATCTGGGGGATGTCCAATGCCGGTGCCGACCCTGAACGCATCCGCGAACTGGGGCTTGATCTGAACGATCAACGCCTTGCCCAGACCATCCGCCTGATCGGTGAGATCATCGGCTTCCCGCGCCATCTGTCGCAACATGTTGGCGGTTTTGTCATCACCAAAGGGCGGCTGGATGAAATCTGCCCGATTGAAAATGCCGCGATGGAGGATCGCACACTGATCGAGTGGGACAAGGACGACATTGACGCACTGGGGATCCTCAAGGTCGATATACTCAGCCTTGGAATGCTGACCTGTATCCGCAAATGCTTTGATTTGATCACGCAGCATGGCGGGCCGGATCTGTCCATTGCCGCCATCCCGCAAGAAGATGCGCCGACCTATGATATGCTGTGTATCGCTGATGCCGTCGGGGTGTTTCAGGTCGAAAGCCGCGCGCAGATGAATTTCCTGCCCCGCATGAAGCCGCGCGAATTCTATGATCTCGTGATCGAGGTGGCCATTGTGCGGCCCGGGCCAATTCAGGGCGATATGGTGCATCCCTATATCAACCGCCGACAAGGGCGCGAGCAGGTCTCGTTTCCGTCAAAGGAACTGGAACAGGTGCTGGGGAAAACGCTGGGCGTGCCGCTGTTTCAGGAACAGGCGATGCAGATTGCCGTTGTCGCGGCAGGTTTCAGCCCCGAAGAGGCCGACCGCCTGCGCCGGTCGTTGGCCACCTTTCGGCGTATGGGCACGATCAGCACATTCAGGGACCGCTTTATCGGCGGGATGCTTGAACGGGGTTATGCCCCCGATTTTGCCGAACGCTGCTTTTCCCAGATCGAAGGGTTCGGTGAATACGGCTTTCCGGAAAGCCACGCGGCGGCTTTTGCCATGCTGGCCTATGTTTCGGCATGGCTGAAATGCCATCATCCCGCGGCCTTTGCCTGTGCGCTGCTGAATTCGCAGCCGATGGGGTTTTATGCCCCCGCCCAGATCGTGCGCGATCTGCGCAACCATCAGGTCGAGGTGCGCCCGATTTGCGTGAACAACAGCGCATGGGACAACACGCTGGAAATGCGCCCCGATGCCAGCCTTGCCCTGCGTCTGGGGTTCCGGCAGATCAAGGGCTTCCGTCAGGAGGACGCCGACTGGATCGTGGCGGCACGGGGCAATGGCTATCCCGATCCCGAAAGCCTGTGGCTGCGTGCGGGCATTGCGCCCAGCGTGCTGGAGCGACTGGCCGAGGCCGATGCCTTTTGCGATATGGGGCTGGGGCGCAGGGGCGCGTTGTGGCAGGTCAAGGCGATCCGCGGGCGAAACCCCTTGCCCCTGTTCAACGGCCGGATCGAAGGCGAAGGCATTGTCGAACCGGATGTGGATCTGCCCACCATGCATCTGGGCGAAGAAGTGGTCGAGGACTATGTGTCGATGCGCCTGTCCCTGCGGGCCCATCCGATGGAATTGCTGCGCCCTGCCATGTCCGGTCTGACCCCGCATGCCGATCTGCCCAACGCCCCGCTTGCCCGCACCAGTGTTTGCGGTCTGGTGATCACGCGGCAGCGGCCGGGCACGGCGGCAGGGGTGATTTTCCTGACGCTCGAGGATGAAACAGGGGTGTCCAACATCGTGGTCTGGCGCAACGTCTATCAGCGGTTCAGACCGGCCGTCATGGGCGGACGCCTGTTGCGGGTGACAGGGTATTTGCAACGTGAAGGCCTTGTCGTGCATCTGATTGCGCAGGACATCCGCGATATGTCACATCGTCTGAACGATCTGGGCCATCCGATGGGGGATGCGGTCGGGGTTACATTGCCTCAGGCCGATGATGTCCCGCGTCGGGCACCGGCCAAAGCGGCACGCCATCCCCGCGAACAGGCCAAGCGGCTGTTCCCCAGTCGGGATTTTCATTAGAGCGTATCCAGCAGAATTGGGTTTGCTCTAGCCAATCAAAATCAGGTTTGATTTCAGGATTGCAATCAGCGCCACAAGCCCGAACAACAGATAAAGCCCGACCGAAATCGCAATGCGTTTTTTCATCAGGCTGGCAAAGCTGTCAGCCATGCTGTCGGGGGGGCGCCGCAGCCCCAGAATACCGGCAGCCATGCCGATGCCGGTGGCGGTGAACAGCGGCAGATACATCCAGTAGCCGATATAATCGAATTGCGGTTTGATCACATCGAACGGGCAGTGGTGGTGCGGTTGCTCGTAGATATAGGATGAAATCACCGACACAATCGCGGTGATCGAGATCACGAAGAACACCGCACTGGCCAGCCCGTAGAGCGCCTGTGCCACCCTGAACCGCATTGCCAGAAGGCCCAGCAGAACCATTGCCGCCAAGCCGCCAAACAGCAGGATCAACGCGGGTTTGGCGGGCATCGACGACAGTTCCGCCGCTACGCCCCCGCCTTCGGGGATGAAGGCCAGCGAACAACAGGATGTGATCGTGTCGGTTTCCAGATTGAGGAAATAGGTCAGTTGTATGCCCGCAGCCACCACCACCAGCGGGGCCAGCAGCAGCAGGATGGCGTATTTCAGTTTTGTGAACGGGTAATCCGGCGCCTTGTTGTCGATCTGGTTGATCACCAGCCAGACCAGCGCCACAAAGAACACTGCCAGTTTCAGCAACAGCGCCGGAATACCATAGGCGTTCACATTCAGCGTTCCCACCGCGCACATCGCCCCGACAAACAGCACCGCCATCTGGTCGGCGTTGGATACGAATAGCAGCAACGACGCCAGTTCCAGCAACAGCACAAAGGCCAGCGCGGTGGACACCAGATAAGTGCGTTTTTCCATGTTGATCTGCAACGCATGCCCGCTGGAAGGTTGCCAATGGCGCAGCACGCGCAGGGCAAACCACGCCGCCCACAGCACCGTCAGCGCGGATATAAACGAGGCCAGAACAAGCGCCAGTATCGGGGGGTGAAAGATCATGTTGCGGCAATCCCGTCGTCAATCACGCGGCCGTCTTCCATTCCGATCACCCGATCCACCACATCGGCCTGCCAGATGCGCGGGTCGTGGCTGGTGATGATCACCGATTTGCCCTCACCGCGCAGCTTTCCAACGATTTTCAGGAATTCGCCCACCAGTCGGGTGTCCAGATTCGCCGTTGGCTCGTCCGCGATCACATAGTCGGGATTGTTGATCAGCGCCCGTGCAATCGCCACACGC